>NZ_JBBMFJ010000027.1:0-56820 GCF_040096075.1 Ventrimonas faecis | reverse complement strand
TCACTGCTTTTTTATTTGAGAAAGAAAAAGCTGCGCAACAACCTTGGCAGGCCGTCGCGCAGCGACTTAGTTCAATAGCAATTTAGGGACGGATCTATTAAAGGTCCGGACGTTTGTACGCCCGGACCTTTTTTGATACTATATATTTACTTTTAGAACACGATCCGCACCGTGGTTCCCTCCCCCAGTGCGCTCTTTAATTCCACCTTTGCCTTATGGTAAATGGCTCCATGCTTTACAATGGAAAGTCCCAGTCCGGTTCCGCCGATCTGGCGGGAGTGGCTCTTATCCACCCGATAGAAGCGTTCGAAGATGCGCTCCTGGTCGTCCACCGGGATGCCGATGCCATCATCTTCTACGGTCAGTACCGGATGGTCTTTGATGGTGGCCACGTTGACTTCCACTTCTCCGAAGGGCTTGTTGTACTTGATGGCGTTGTCGCAGAGGTTGTAGATCATCTCGTCGAGGATCTGCGGATTGCCGTTTACTACAGTTGGTTTGCCGGTCATCATCAGGGTGATCTGGTTTTTCCTGGCCACATCCTGCAGGCGTCTTACCACATCGGAGGCAATCATGTGCAGATCCACCGGCCGCTTTTCCAGCTGGACTTTTTCTTCATCCAGCTGAGACAGGCGGATGATATCGCCCACCAGGGTGATAAGGCGCTGTGCCTCCTGATAAATCTTGCCGGAGAATCGTCCCATGTCGGATGGCTGAACCAGTCCATTCATCATGATTTCCGCATAACCGGAAATGGAAGTGAGCGGTGTTTTCAGCTCATGGGAGACATTGGCGGTGAATTCCCGGCGCAGTTCCTCGCGGCTCTGCTGCTCGGTTACATCGAGAATGACTACGACAGCACCGCTGCGGCCATTGCTCTCTGCCACCGGATTTGCCATAATCTGGTAATGGCGGTTTCCCACATCCAGCATCTGCTCACAGTGGGTACCTTTCAGTGCGCCATCTACCACCTGGCGGAAATTCCCGGAGCGGTTCAGGCTGATGATGTTGACGTTCGCCTGGTGTCCTGTGACGGTTTCCATTTTTGTGCCAGCTGCGCAGGCTTGTGCATCCGTGCTGCCTGCCCGCTGTCCTGCGCCTGCGTTTCCGGCAGCTCCGACCGAATAGTCATGTCCGGCTGCCTGCTCCACCGGAATTCCCAGCAGCTTCAACGCACTCTTATTATAGGACATCACATCGCCCTTGCTGTCCACCACAATGAAGCCTTCCCGCATGTTCTCGGTAATAGCAGTAAACTCTTCCTGCTTTTCCCGCAGTATTTCCATCTGCTGCCGGATGGTTTCTTTCTGCTTTTCCAGGCGGCGCACCAGTGGGGCCAGTTCATCGTAAACCTCGCCGGCCTTCGGATCATCCGGCTCCATCTCATTGATCGGCGCCACGATCCGCTTCGTCTGAAACTCGGCCAGGATCAGGACGCCAAGTACGATCAGAATACCCATGGCAATCATAACCGGAATGGTATGTACTACCGTGGCCAGCGCGCTCTTTGTGGTGCTGGCTACGCGGATGACGCTGCCATCGTCCAGGCGGGCTGCGTAATAGTAGGTCTGCTCAGCCAGCGTGCGAGAGGTGCGGACACTCTCTCCGCGTCCGTTTTTCAGCGCTGCCGCAATCTCCGGCCGGTCTTTATGATTTTCCAGGCTCTCGCTGTCTGCGAAGCTGTCATAAAGGACTTCTCCATCCGGGCTGACCCAGGTGATGCGGTTGACGCTGTTGCCGTCACCCCGGCTCTTTAAATGTGCAAGGTACTCTTCCCCGGACACATCCATGGCGGACTCCAGGTAACGAACCTCGGTCATAACAGACTGGCGCATCTGGGTCTGTAAGTCCTGGCATAAAAGCAGGGCTGTGATGAGCGCTGACAGCGCCATGGCAAGAAGTGCTACCAGACACAGATTCCAGTAGATTTTTCGTTTGATCTTCATGTTTCCGATTCCTCCAGCTTGTAGCCGACTCCGCGGATGGTCTCGATACAGCGGCTGGCATCTCCCAGCTTCTGCCGGAGTGTCCGGATATGGACATCCACCGTGCGGGTCTCACCGTCAAAATCATATCCCCATATTTTCGATAACAGCTGATCCCTGGTTAAGACCATGCCTTTGTTTTCCATCAGATAACAGAGCAGTTCAAATTCCTTGAAGGTAAGTGCTACCACATTTCCATCCACCGTCACCACATGGCGGTTTAAGTCTACGTGGATCGGACCTGCATTGCAGGTATCGTTTCGCTGCTCCGGCTCCGTACGGCGAAGCAGCGCGCGCACTCTGGACACCAGCTCCATCATGCCAAAGGGCTTTGGTATGTAATCATCCGCACCGCTGTCCAGGCCCACGACTTTGTCATACTCAGTTCCCTTGGCTGTCAGCATGATGACCGGAAGCCGTTTTGTGGGGCCGGCATCCCGCAGCTTCTTTAAGATGCTCAGGCCGTCCTCGTCAGGCAGCATGATGTCAAGGAGCACCAGGGACGGATATTCCTGCTTCATGGCATTCCAGAAATCCTTCGCGCAGGGGAAGCCCTTTGCGGTAAGACCCGTGGTCTGCAGCGTGTAGATTACCAGTTCCCGAATGCTTTCATCGTCTTCAACCAGATAGATCATTGTACTCTCCTTCTATTCCAGATGGGTTCCCGTGATGGAATATTCCACCCACTCCGCAATATTGGTCGCGTGGTCCCCGATCCGCTCAAAATATTTGGCGATCATCAGCATATCAATGCAGAACTCGCCCAGTTTTTCGTCGTTGTTCCCGGCACTCAGCATGCCGATCAGCTCCTGTTTTACCTTGTCAAAGAGGTCATCCACCACATCATCGTACTGGACCACCTCTTTTGCAATGTTCAAATCCCGTTTTACATAAGAATCAATACTCTGTGTCACCATGCGCATGGTAGCATCTGCCATGTCGCGGATGTGAAGGCGGCTCTTTGCCTCACGGTCATCTACAAAGCCGCAGATCTCCGCGATGTCGGACGCCTGGTCACCGATACGCTCCATATCGGAAATCATCTTCAGTGCAGAGGAAACCTGGCGCAGATCCTTTGCTACCGGCTGCTGCTGCAGCAGAAGGCGCATGCACAGGTTCTCAATCTCGCGCTCTTTCTGGTCGATCTCATGGTCGGCCTTATAAACCTCGTTGGCAAAATCACCCTCGCCCATCAGGGTGCGGGACGCATAGGAAATGGCATCCTCACAGAGGGCACCCATGCGGATAAGTTCCACATTCAACAGCTCCAGCTGTTCATCAAACCGGTTACGCATATCAACCAAACCTCCCTGTAATGTAATCTTCTGTCTTCTTGTTCTTCGGCATGGAGAAGATCTGCTCGGTCTCACCGAACTCGATCACTTCGCCCAACAGGAAGAAGGCGGTCTTGTCGGAGATACGCGCTGCCTGCTGCATATTGTGGGTTACCATGACGATAGTATAATCTTTTTTCAGTTCCACCGCAAGGTCTTCGATCTTAGATGTGGAGATCGGGTCCAGCGCGGAGGTCGGCTCATCCATCAGAAGCACCTCCGGCTGTACAGCCAGGGCTCTTGCAATGCACAGACGCTGCTGCTGTCCACCGGAAAGTCCAAGAGCGCTCTTTTTTAAGCGGTCCTTTAACTCATCCCAGATGGCTGCGTCCCGCAGGGATTTCTCTACAATATCATCGAGCTGCGCTTTGGAGCGGATACCGTGGGTACGCGGGCCATAGGCAATGTTGTCGTACACGCTCATCGGGAATGGGTTCGGCTTCTGGAATACCATACCCACTCGCTTGCGCAGAAGGTTGATATCCATATCCCCGTAAATGTCCTCGCCATCTAACAGAATGCTTCCGGTGATGCGGCATCCCTCTACCAGGTCATTCATGCGGTTTAAGGATTTTAATAAGGTAGATTTGCCGCAGCCGGACGGGCCGATGAAGGCCGTGATCTCGTTGGCCTGGATGTTTAAGTTAATGCCTTTTAAGGCTTTGAAGTCGCCGTAATATAATTCCATGTTGCTGATTGTCAGCTTATCCATAATGTTCTCCTTTTAAGCAGCCTTTCCAGATACTTTCTTTGCGATGAATCCGGATACTGCGTTGATACAAACCACAATGACCAGAAGCACGACTGCGGTAGCGTAAGACTGGTTGGTATAAAGTCCTTCATTGGTCAGCACGTACATGTGCACTGCCAGGGTTCGGCCAGAGCCGAATAAGTTGGATGGAATGCCTGCAACCGTTCCCGCTGTATACATCAGTGCCGCGGTCTCGCCTACAATACGGCCAACCGCCAGAATGATACCTGCCAGAATTCCAGGTACTGCAGATGGCAGAACTACCTGGAAAACGGTGCGGAGACGTCCGGCCCCCAGACCGAAGCTTCCTTCCCGGTAAGAATCCGGGACTGCTTTCAGGGCCTCCTCCGTGGTTCTCATGATCGTTGGAAGGATCATGATCGCCAGCGTCATGGCGCCGCCTAAGATGGTGTAAGACCAGCCCAGGGCCACCACAAACAAAAGAAATCCAAACAGGCCATAAACTATGGACGGAATGCCGGTCAGGGTCTCGGCGGTAATCCGCACGATGCTCACCAGCCGGTTGCCGCGTTTGGCGTATTCCACCAGATAGATGGCCGCGAAAATGCCAAGAGGAACTGCGATCAGCAGGGAGAGCCCTGTCATGATCACCGTATTGACCAGAGCCGGCATGAGGGATACATTTTCTGTGGTGTACTCCCACGCGAAGAGACTCGGAGTCAGGTACGGGATTCCCTTGATCAGAATATAAGCAATCAAAAACAGTAATGTCATCACCGTCAGAAACGCTGACACTGATACCAGGATCAGGAGGAGCAGTGACAGCGGGCTACGTTTATAAGACTTAAGCCACTGTCCGATGGTCTGCCGGTTGATGGCCTGAACTTCTATATTTTTCTTTTCCATAGCTGCTTCCATTACGCATTCGCCTTTCTGCTGATAATTGAGAACGACAGGTTAATGATCAGAATGAATACGAAGAGGACTACCGCCGTGGCAATCAGCGCTTCCCGGTGTAAGTCCGTCGCGTATCCCATTTCCAGTACAATGTTCGCTGTCATGGTGCGGACACCTTCCAGAATTCCTTTTGGCATACGCGCCTGGTTTCCGGCTACCATGATGACAGCCATGGTCTCACCGATGGCGCGGCCCACACCCAGGATCACACCGGCCAGAATACCGGATTTTGCAGCCGGGAGCGTGGCAAAGAATACGCTGCGCTCATGGCTGGCACCCAGGGCCAGGGAACCCTCGTAATAGCTGGACGGCACTGCGTTGATGGCAGATTCCGATACGCCGATGATGGTCGGCAGAATCATAATGCCCAGCAGGATGGAGGCCGTCAGCATGCTCTTTCCGCTTCCGCCAAAGAGCTGGGAAACCACCGGCACGATCACCACCATGCCGAAGAATCCGTATACGACGGAAGGAATGCCTGCCAGCAGGTCGATGGCCGGTTTGACCACTTTGTAAATGCGTCTCGGACAGAACTTTGACATGAAGACTGCGGTTAAAATTCCGATCGGCACACCAATGATCACAGCTCCTGCTGTTACATAAATACTGCCCAGGATCATCGGCAGGATGCCGTACAGGTTGTTGCCTGGTTTCCATTTCTCACCAGCCAGGAACTGGAACACGCCAATCTTTCCGATGGCCGGAATGCCGTTTACGAAAAGGAAGACGCAGATCATGGCCACACACAGAATGGACACGCACGCACTGAGTAAAAATGCCAGATGCATCAGCTGTTCTTTCAGATTTTTCATAGTTCTCACTTTCCTTCTTATGAAAAAAGCAGAGCAGCGGATTTTTTCACTTTCGCTGCCCTGCCACACTCGGTAATCGTTACTGAACGTCTGCCCAGTCGGTGATCTCACCGGTGAAGATGTCTTTTACGTTCTCGCTGGTCAGCTCGGTAACCGGGCTATCATTGTTGACTACAACTGCGATACCATCCATAGCGATGACGGTCGGGGTCAGGCCGGCTTCCAGCTCGCTGTCCTTTAAGTCTCTGGATGCCATACCGATATCGCATACACCCTCGATTGCGGAAGTCATACCAGTGGTGGAATCAGACTGCTGAACTTCAATCTCTACATCCGAGTTTACTGCTACATAAGCCTCTTTCAGTTTCTCCATAACCGGAGTTACGGAAGAAGAACCAGCTACAACAACCTTGCCCTTTAAGCCGGAAGCGGTGTAAGCGCCCTCGTTGCCCTGGCTGATGTAACCGTTATCCTCAACAACCTTCTGGCCATCCTCGCTCATGATGAACTTGATGAAGTCAGATGCAACATCGCTTAAGCCCTCTTTGACTGCAATGTTGAACGGACGTGCTACTTTGTACTCGCCAGCTTTGATGGCATCTACGGTTGCCTCAGCGCCGTCAATGTCAACTGCTTTTACGGTGTCATTTAAGGAACCCAGGGAAACATATCCGATTGCGCCCTTGTTGCCTGCGATGGTGGTCATCATAACGGAGGTGCTGTTGGTGATCTCTGCATCCTCGGTGGTGTTATCTACTTTCTCGCCAGCGTCGTTCTTGGTCTCGATACCGAACAGCTCGATGAAAGCGCCTCTGGTGCCGGAACCATCCTCACGGGATACTACGGTGATCGGGCCCTCTGCCTTGCCGCCAGCCGGCTCGGTGGTCTCTGCCTTCGTGTCAGCTGCTGAACTTGCTGCCTCAGTCTGTGCCTCGGTTGCTGCTGCGGTAGTCTCTGCCGGCTTGCTGCCACCACAAGCGGTCAGACTCGCGATTGTCATACCCATTGCTAATACCATTGCTAATGTTTTCTTCATAATACTTTCTCTCCTCTTCTCTCTGTTTATGAATACGCTCTGTTACGTTCTATGTTATTGTGGTTTCGATGTTCTCCATCTCTCAACCACAACTGCATTGTAAAATCTGAATGTAAAATCAAAAAGAGGGGAAATGTAAAATCGGTGTAAAACCGTTTAACAATAGAAAAAAGTCCGTGAAGCCGCATTTTCTGCGGCCTCACGGACCTGTAATATTTTACCTGTGTAATTATTCGTACAGCGGATATTTCTCGCACAGCCTGGTTACTTCGCCGCGGATGTAATCTGCCTTGTTCTCGAAATCGGTTGCTGCCAGCCAGATGCACTCGGCAATCTTCGGCATATCCTCTTCCTTTAAGCCGCGGGTGGTAACGGCCGGGGTTCCGATACGGACGCCGGAGGTTACGAACGGGCTTCTCGGCTCATTCGGAACGGTGTTCTTGTTCAGGGTGATGAAGACTTCATCACAGCGGTTCTGGAGCTCCTTACCGGAGATGTCCATGCCGCGCAGGTCTACTAACATTAAGTGGTTGTCAGTGCCGCCGGTTAAGAGTTTGAATCCACGCTCTACCAGTGCTGCGGCCAGTGCCTTTGCGTTCTTGCGAACCTGCTTCTGGTACTCGGTGAACTCTGGCTTTAATGCCTCGCCCAGGCAGACTGCCTTTGCAGCGATGACATGCTCTAACGGGCCGCCCTGGGTTCCCGGGAAGATGGCCTTGTTGAAGTTGAACTTGTCAGCGGACTCCTTGCTTGCCAGGATCATGCCGCCTCTCGGTCCGCGCAGGGTCTTGTGGGTGGTAGTGGTTACCACGTCTGCGTACGGGATCGGGCTCATATGCTCGCCTGCTGCGACCAGACCAGCGATGTGCGCCATATCTACCATTAAATATGCGCCAACCTTATCTGCGATCTCACGGAATTTCTTGAAATCGATCTCTCTTGCGTATGCGCTGGCACCTGCGAGGATCAGTTTCGGCTTGTGCTCAACAGCCAGACGCTCTACCTGATCGTAATCAAGATAGCCTTCGTCGTTTACACCGTAGGATACGATGTTGAAGTAAAGGCCGGAAAAGTTAACTGGGCTTCCATGGGACAGATGGCCGCCATGGTCAAGGCTCATGCTTAACACAGTGTCTCCCGGTTTTAACATAGCCAGGAATACTGCCATGTTTGCCTGGGCGCCAGAGTGCGGCTGAACGTTTGCGTACTCACAGCCAAACAGCTTCTTTGCACGCTCGATTGCGATCGTCTCTACCACATCGATATACTGACATCCACCGTAATAACGCTTTCCGGAATAACCCTCTGCGTATTTGTTAGTCAGTACGGTTCCCATTGCCATCATGACCGGCTCAGACACGATATTCTCGGAAGCGATGAGCTCCAGATTTCTTCTCTGACGTGCGGCTTCCTGCTCGATTGCTTTGCCGACTTCCGGGTCATAGTTTTCGATAAATTTCATTACCTCATTCACCATGGGCTTTGTCTCCTTTTCCGCAAATGCCCTCTCTCTGATACTCTCCAGGCATTTGCTTTCCTTTGTTATAATGCGGTTCCGATAAATGGAACTGCCACGTTGTGACAAAGGCACTGGGGTTGCCAGCGCCTTCGCGGTTATTTACGGTCGATTATAGTACAGCGTTTTGAAAGTGTCAAGCAATTATCACACTTCACAAATATTGTACGAAACTTTTGTGTATACAGAATATCTGATTCCGGTCTGCCTTTCAGGCATGCAGTTTGTAAGCTCTTACCACAATCTGCAGCGTCCGGTTTCCATTGTATTCATTGATATCCGGATAGTAAATGACGTCAATGCTCCGGCTGTTCTTCGCCTCCTCCACAAATTTGTCAGCCTCCGTGAATACCATGGCTTCCATGGGGCGGCCCTGCTCGGTCACCACGGTCATGCGGACTGCGTTGTTGTTGCGGCCGATGGCCCGCAGGCTGCGGATGCGGAGGTTCTTCTGGGCGAACTGGGGCTTTTCATTGCCCTGGCCGAAAGGTTCCAGGCTTTTCAGCTCGTTCACCAGCGCTTCTGATATGTACTCTAACGGCATTGCCACATCAATCCAGATCTTCGGAATGAAATCTTCCTTCGTGAGGGTGGACTGCTCGTTTAAGCGGCGGCGGAACTCCTCTACATTCTCTTCTTTTAAGGAAAAACCGGCTGCCATGGGGTGACCGCCAAATTTCAGCAGGAGCTCCTGCACACCGCACAGAGCCTTGTACATGTGATAACTTTCAATGGAGCGCCCGGAACCCTTCACGCAGTCCTCGCCCTTTGTCAACACGAAAGAGGGCTTGTTGTAGGCTTCCCGCACCCGGCCGGCAATGATCCCGGCCAAAGATTCATGACAATCCGGCAGATAAACCACCAGCACATCATCGTCTGCAAGCTCGGTATCCACCTGCTCAAAGGCCTGCTCCATGCCGGCCTGGGTCATGTCTTTGCGCTCTTCATTCAGAAGTTTTAACTCGGCCGCCATTTTCTCGGCGCGGGAGCTGCGCTGCATTTCCTGGCCCAGACACTTCTCCAGAAGCCCGGTCATGCTTCCGCTGGCATTCGGTTCCTCACAAAGCAGCAGCTCCAGCGCCAGCTGCGCGGTCTTTAACCGTCCGCTGGCATTCAGGCACGGTCCGATGACAAAGCCGATGTGGTACGCCGTCAGGTTGTAGATATCCAGTCCGCAGGCCTCCACCAGGGCGCGCAGTCCGGCACTGGCGGTATGGGGAATCTGTTTTAGTCCCCAGCGCACGATGATGCGGTTCTCATCCTGCAGCTTCATGACATCTCCCACGGTGGCAATGGCCGCAAACTCCAGCATATCTTTCCATTCCTGCTCCGGCACGCCGCTCTTTTCATAGAGCACCTGCACCAGCTTGTAAGCCACCACGCCGCCGCAGATTCCGGCAAACAGGTAGGAGCAGTCGTCCCGGTGTGGATTCACCACCGCGTCCGCTTCTGGCAGAACCTGACTGCCATCCTCCGCCCGGACCACTTCGTGGTGATCTGTCACGATGACGGTCATGCCAAGCTCTTTGGCCAGACGCACCTGTTCCAGAGCCGCAATGCCGTTATCGCAGGTGACGATGGTGTCGATTCCGTCTTCCTTCGCCTTGCGGATAATGGATTCGTTGATGCCGTAGCCATCCCGGATACGCTCCGGAATCTGGTAGTCCACATGACCACCGCACCGGGTCAGCCCCCGGTAAAGCAGGTAGGTAGAGCATACGCCGTCGATATCGTAATCCCCCACAATGCGGATGCAGGCGCCCGCCCGGATCTTCTCCAGAATCAGAGATGCTGCCTTGTCCATATCCTTCATGAGGTGGGGATCGTAAAGCTGGTCCAGGGTGCCGTTTAAATAACGGTCGATGGCTTCTTCCCCCTCCACATCCCGGTTCCGGATAATGCGGGCTGTGACCGGGCTGATATGAAACCGGGCGGCAACCGCGTTAAAATCCGCCCGCTTGGTCTGCAGCATCCAGATGGATTCCTGATGATTTCTCATATATATAACAATTCCTTTCGTAAACCTGACTGTAACCGTGCAAGCACGCTTCTGGCTCTCTTGCACTCGTTGCATTATATCACAGATGCGGTTTCATTTCCACGAACAACTTTCCGCATTGCATTCAGCCCCCCAATGGGATATACTGTTACTGTTCCGGCAAAACTTTCAATATACGATATGGTTTTGCCCACACGCAATTACTAAAGGAGACTTAGGTATGAGTAACAATAAGGAAAAATCCGACTCCGGCAACTTCCTGGTCCAGGGAAGCATTCTGGCCGCTGCCGGTATCATTGTCCGGTTCATCGGACTGCTCTACAAGATTCCCATGACCCGGGCCATCGGAGATGAGGGAATCGGCTATTACAATACTGCATACGAAATCTACAACATTGGCCTGATCCTGTCCTCCTACAGTCTGCCGCTGGCTATTTCCAAGCTGATCGCGGCACGGCGCGTGCACGGGAAGAATCAGGATGTACAGCGGGTCTTTAAGGCCGGACTGCTCTTCGGTCTTGTGGCCGGCGGCCTGATGACACTGTTTTTACTGTTTGGCGCCGACTGGATCACCGTTCACATCTTCAACAGCCCCAACAGTGCCCTGCCGTTAAAGGTCATGGCGCCGACCATTCTGGTCTTTTCCATTATGGGCGTGGTGCGGGGCTACTTCCAGGGACTGGGCAACATGGTGCCAACCTCCATTTCCCAGGTCATTGAGCAAGTGGTAAACGCAGTCATCAGCGTGGCTGCTTCCTTCGCTTTCATGCACTGGTTCGCGAACCGGGAAACTCCGGCTGCCTACGGCGCTGCGGGCGGCACCCTGGGTACACTTTCCGGTGCACTGGCTGCTTTCGTGTTCCTGACTTTGCTGATGTTTTTATACCGGAAGCAGAACGCCAAAGCCCTGCACAGACCGCAGGAAGACCGCCTGGAGAGCTGGAATCATGTATACACGGCGCTGTTTCTGACGCTGACTCCGATCATCCTCAGCCAGTTTGTGTACCAGTTAAGCGGTTCTGTGGATAACTCCATGTTCGGCTTCCTGATGAGTGGAAAAGGTCTCACCGAGAAAGAACGCCTTTCCCTGCTGGGCATCTACGGCGGCAAGTACCGCCTGCTTTCCAACGTGCCGGTGGCGGTGGCTTCTTCCCTTGGAACTTCCATGATCCCGAGCATTGTGCGCTCCCGCGCCCAGAAGAACCGTACCGATGTCATGTACAAGATCCGCCTGACCATCAAGTTTAATATGCTGATTGCCATTCCCTGTGCATTCGGTATGGCAGCACTGGCTTCTCCGGTTCTGCGGCTCATCTTCCGCGACAGCCGGGATCTGACCCGGAACCTGCTGATGTTGGGCGCTCCGGCCGTCATCTTCTTCTCCCTCTCCACCGTCACCAATGCGGTGCTTCAGGGAATTGACCTGATGAGAAAGTCTGTTACCCACTCCGCTATTTCCCTGGTAATTCACGCGGCGCTGGTATATGTGATGTTAAAATATTTAAACCTGGGCGTATACGGCCTGGTCATTGGCAACGTAACCTTTGCTCTGGTGGTCTGTGTCCTGAACTGGCACGCCATCGGAAAGGCCCTGCGTTACCGTCAGGAGGTCAAAACCACCTTCCTGCTGCCCTGCGCCTGCGCGGCTGTCATGGGCGTAATCGCCTTCCTGGTTTATTCCCTGGTCAACAACGTGACCGGTTACTACCAGATCGGACTCCTGATCAGTGTTCCGGTAGCCATGGTGGTCTACGGACTCCTGATCGTGCTGACCAAGGCCGTGACCGCAGAGGAACTGCCGGATATGCCGTTTGGCATGCGGATCCTGCGGCTGTGCCGGAAATTCCATTTGATGTAAGAAACGCCAAAACATAAATCCAAAATCAGAAAATCCTGTACCGGAGGTGTGATTCGCACGCACACTCTGATACAGGATTTTTTATTGCTCATACATTCTTCTTTTTTCGAATTATTACGCGTTGCCCCGCTCCACACTCCGCACCGTCCACAGCACAAACAACACAGCCAGCACCATCTGCAGCGCCATGCTCACGCCCATCCAGTGGCTGATGAGGGGATTGTCTGCCTGGTTGCCGAACCAGGTTCCTACCTGCACCCAGCTCTGGTTACCGGCCGTCAGCCGTCCGATGACCTGGGCGAAGGTGGCAATGGGATTCACCAGCAGCACATATAAAAGACTGCCGGATCCACTGCTCACGCCGCCGGATTCCGCGGATGCCAGGTACGCCCCGATCTGCATCTGGTTGATGTAGGTAACCAGAAAGTTGATGCCGTAGGTTCCAGCTGTCAGCACCGCGGTCACCGCGTAAGCAGCTACCGTAGCCGCCGTGGTCCGGCGAAACAGTGCCGAACAGCACAGGCCAATACTTCCCATGAACACTGCTGCGGCAAAGAAGCAGCACACCAGAAGCAGCAGATCCGATGCCGTCACACCGCCGTAGACAAACACCATAGCCAGGATCGGCAGGCTGGATACTACCATGAGAAACATGGTGCCCAGGGCCGCCTCCAGCTTGCCCAGCACAATATCCGCCGGGGTCATGCAGGTGGTCAGCATCAGATCCAGAGTCTGGCGCTCCCGCTCCCCGCTGATGCTCCCCGCCGTCACTGCCGGCATGATGAGGATCAGCATCAGAAATTCCAGGGATGCCACGAACATGTACAGATCCAGAAATCCCGTGTACTGCACCTCCGCCGTCAGCCGTACCTGAGCCAGGGCTGAGTACATGTTTAACAGTGCCACCAGAGCCAGAATCCCGTTAAACACCAGGAGCACCAGCGCCAGCTTAAAGCTTCGGACACTTATCATGCACTCCCGTTTATAGACCGGATTCGTCTTCATAGGACAACACCACCTTTTCCTCATTGTGATCCGTGATCTGCATAAAGATCGACTCCAGGCTTCCCGGCTCCCGCATAAAGCCGCGCACCGGAATGCCGGCCTCGATCATCTGCTTTAACAGTTCACTCTCCCGGTGCTCATCTCCGGTAAAGCCCACCATAATATCTTTCTCGCAGATGGAGATGGTCCGCACCATGGGGCTTTCCTTTAAGAAGGCCAGGGCTTTTTCCATCTCATCGTGCACGCTGATGATGATCTGCTTGGAGGTGTAAATCCGCTCCATGATCTCATCCATGCTTCCGGAGAGCACCATCTTCCCGGCATCAATGATGCCGATGTCCGTGCAGAGTTCGGAAAGTTCCGCCAGGTTGTGGGAGCTTAAGAGAATGGTCTTTCCCTGCTCATGCAGTTCCCATACCATCTGCCGGAATTCCAAATGTGTACGTGGGTCCAGTCCGGCTGTCGGCTCATCCATGATCAGAAGCTCCGGGTCATGGATCAGCGCCCGGGCCAGGCAGAGTCTCTGCTGCATACCGCGGGAAAGTCCGTCCACAAAGGCATCCATGCGGTCTCCCAGCCCCACCTGCTCTAAAAGACTTCGGGCGCGTTTTCGCGCCTCAAAGCCCTCCAAGTGGTAGCAGGCCGCAAAAAATTCCATATATTCTGACACCTTTAAATTATCATACAGGCCGAAGTGGTCCGGCACATAGCCGATCCGCCTGCGCAGGTCCATGGTGTTGCCCAGCATATCTTTGCCATCCAGCTCCACTGTTCCCTGATCCGGCTTTAAGAGGCCGGTCATAATTTTTATAGTAGTCGTCTTTCCTGCTCCATTTGGGCCCACAAAACCAAACAGGGCCCCGTCCTTTAGTTCCATGTCCAGTCCATCCAGGGCATGGTAATTTCCGTATTTTTTATGTAATCCCTGAATCTTTAACATCCGCGTTCCCTCCCTGCTACCATCGGCATTGGAAGCTGAATGGCATCAAAGCCGCCTCCGTTGTAGGCATAGCGCACTGTCAGCGTATTGCCCGGAGACAGGTACGATTTTAACTGTTCCACATCCAATGTGGTTCCCTCCAGTTCCATCTTGTCAAAGTTTCCGGTGGCATAATTATAGAAGTAAATGCTTCCGGTAAAGATGCGGCTCAGGCTGCTGCCGCTTCCGGCAAACTCCTCAGACACCGTTTCAAAGGTCAGGCTTTCCACCTCAATATCGGTTCCGAACTGATACTCCAGCGTCAGCGGTTCCGCGCCGCTCATGGAGTTGGTTTCCGCGTCATAACTGCCGCCCAGCACCTTCGGCGTTTTCATGAGCACAGAGCGGTAGATGGAACTGTCTCTGGAAGCATTGACCGGCACCGTCTGGGTCAGCATGGTGATGCCATAGGTCTCCTCGGACGGGTTCTTTAAGAACTGGCTTTCCTCCTTCTGGGTACTGAAGGCAATGACCCGGGCATCCGCGGTGTAACCGTTTAAATAGTTGTCCAGATAGAAGCGGGTCAGGTTGGAACGCTCCACCGCCAGCATATAGTTCTTGTTGCGGATATCCGCGGAAGCATAGGCATCCTCCCCGGAGATATGCTCCGCCGCCAGATAAGAATCTCCCAGCGGGTAGCGAAGCAGCTCATAGTCCGCCAGATTTTTAGTCTCGCCCGGCTCCATGCGTCCGATCTGCACCATATTTCCGTACAGCACCAGAGTCGCGTTTTCAATCGGGTACGGGAACTGGTTGGTCAGCGTCCCCTGAATCTGTCCCTCAAAGTAATCCACCTCGCCGGTGATGCCTACCCGGTCCGTGTTTTCCGTGCGCCGTTCCAGCCGGAAATAGCGCGGAGTAAACGCGGAAATGTTCTGGCCTTTCACCGTCAGCATATCTTCCTCGGTGCGGATTGCAATCTGATATGGCTCATCCACATCCAGAGACTGTCCGCCCACGGTATACTGGCTGCTTCTTGTGATGGGAAGCAGGCGGTAACCCGGATCCAGTTCCACGGTGTACGGGCGGTTGTAGGGATTTCGGATATTGATGTAGGTCGTATCCGTGATATAATCATCGGTCACATCCTGAATGGCCGCATAGGTGTAGAACGTAGAACGGAAGCGGGTCGGCATGCCAAGTACATACACCAGGGCCGAAAAGCCCAGCGCTACGATCACCACACCTTTGCGGTACATATTCTGAAGGCCGCGGCCGCGCAGAAACAGATAAAGCCCCGGCCCCAGAATGATCAGATACAGGCCGGTTATCCCCACATACAGCCAGAGGTTCGGCAGCTTATCCACATCTCCGGTGTTAATTAACCCCTGAACCGCCCAGAAGCGGCCGGAATTGCCGCTGTAAACCACCTCGGCAAGCTGATTGATGCGCTCCTCGCCAAGTAAATTGGTAAACAGGTAATCCACATAGGAGGTCTGCTTTTCACAGAAATCCGCAATGTCGCCCAGATCAAAGGCGGCTACAGCCACCAGTCCCTGCTCCTTCACTGCCGCAGTCAGAAGCGGAAAACCGTTGCTGGAGAGGATGACGTTGCCACCGTGCAGCGGTACATCCACACAGGAAATAGCCAGCATGCCGGCTCCCGGTTCATTCACTGCGGTAAAATCTTCTGCCAGGTTGATATGCGTGATATTGGGCGTTCCGTAAGAATCGTCCAGAAGCTCCGGCGCAAAGCGGCCCAGGGTGTCATCTACCCGGTCGCCGGTGCCCAGGATCAGCACGCCGCCGTCCTGAACCCAGTTCATGATTGCTGCCGTCTGCGTTCCGGAAAGATCCCGGAGCTTATAATCATTCACCACCAGTACGTCAAAAAGGCTGAGTCCCACCTCATCCTCCGGAAAGTCTGTGCCATCCAGCTCAAAGGTGCGGGTGCGCAGGGTACTGTAATTGATGCCAACACCGTTGAAATAGTGAAGCTCCCAGGGCGCGTCCGAGAGCACGCCCACAAACAGCTCCGGCACATCCCGGCTCACATTCAGCTTCACCTTACGGTTTAAGAGTACATTGTCAGAACTATCTGTCAGAGACAGCACCAGCTCATCGGCCGCCGTGCCAAGCGGAATGTAGTAGCGCGTTGTTTCACTGCCCTTCGCCTCCACCTCCACGCCGTAATCGTAGCGGTATACGGTCTCATCGGATTCTCTTGTTTTGATTTCCAGGGTTCCCTCTACCGGAGTCTCCTGGTTATTCTGTATGGTGACATTCACCGGCAGGTAGCGCCCGCCCTTGGCGCTGTCCTCATAGCCATAGCTTACATCCATGCTCACCGGATCATCCTGCGCCCAGGCCGGAGCGCAAAAAGCCAGACCGCCCAAAAAGCCGGCAGCCACCAAACAGACTGCCGCCCTTTTCAGGGGTCTGACCATCCGGATGTCTGAAAATTTTTTTCTATTCATCCACATCAGAGTTCTCCAAAATGTTCCTTATCTACATCAAAATCCACCTGCAGGGTTACCGTGAACACGGTGCCGTTCAAATCACTCTTCACCGTGATGGTTCCGCCGTGCATGTCTACAATGTTTTTTACGATGGCAAGTCCCAGACCGGTTCCGCCGGTGTGGGTGGAGCGGGACTGCTCAACCCGGTAGAATTTGTCAAAGATCAGCGGAAGCTCCTCCGCCGGGATCACATAACCGTAGTTGGTCACAGAGACCTGTACCGTGTCGGTATCGGCCATGACCTTGACCAGGATCCGTTTGCCCTCCGCGCCGTACTTGATGGCATTGCCGATCAGGTTGTCGAACAGGCGGGCCAGAAGGTTGCCGTCCGCCGTAATGATCTTGGCCGGCACGTTGCTCTGAAGCTCATAGGAAAGTCCCTTGTTGGCAAAGTTCGGATAGGACTCCTCCAGAAGCTGTCCCAAAAGCTTTACGATATCCACCTTGGACACGTGCATAGCCAGCTTGCCGTAGTTCATCTTGGTGAATCCGAACAGATCCTCGATGAGTTTCTCCAGGCGCTTTGCCTTGCTGTAGGCAATGTCTATGTATTTTTTCTGCATCTCCGGCGGCAGGACTACCTGGCCGGACAGCAGCTCCAGATATCCAATGATCGAGGTTAACGGCGTGCGCAGGTCGTGGGCCACGTTGGTGATCAGCTCATTCTTAGTGCGCTCGGATTCCCGCTCCTTATCCATCAGGCGGCGGATATCCTCCACCATCTTATTTAAGTTGGATGCCATGGAAGAAAACTCGTCATCTCCCACCACCTCCACCTGGGTGTTTAAGTCCCCTTCGGAAATTCGTTCTACCGCATCGGAAATCCGTCCAATGTATGCCGCGGACTTTTCCTGCAGAAGCAGAAAGGTCACGACAAAGGCCAGAATGCCGATGAGCACGTAAACCAGAACCACCACCACATCCGACTGCCCCACCATGTTTAACAGGGCGCTGGACTGTTCTGAGCGCTGGGCATATTCCGCCAGCATGGTCAGGTTCGTAACCAGAAACACATCGATGAGGCAGGCCACCAGGGTGCTGTAGATGATGTTGGCAATGACCCGCGTATGGTAGCAGTGGCTTAAATCGCTTTTTCTGCCGTTATTTTTCAATTTTGTATCCTACCCCCCACACTGTGGTGATGATCTTGTCCTGACGCTCGTCTTCCTTCATCTTGCCGCGGAGACGACGGATATGTACCATAACGGTGTTGTTGGCCTCATAAACCTTCTCATTCCAGACCTTCTCAAAGATCTCATCCGTGCTGAACACCTTGCCCGGGTTGGATGCCAGAAGGTAAAGGATGTCAAACTCAATCGGGGTCAGCTTGACCTCTTCATCGTACACCGTTACCTTGTGATTGTCTTTGTTAATCGTAAGGCCGCGGATGCTGATCTCGTTCTTCACAGTCTCATGCACATTGCTGTTCGGGTTTAACTGGGTGTAGCGGCGCAGCTGGGATTTGACCCGGGCTGTGAGTTCCAGCGGGTTGAACGGCTTTACCACGTAATCGTCCGCGCCGGTTCCCAGGCCCAGGATCTTATCCAGATCGGTGGACTTGGCACTCAGCATAATGATCGGAATGTTGTTGGTCTCACGGATCTTCTTGCACATCTCCAGGCCGTTCATGCCCGGCATCATGATATCCAGAAGGCAAAGGTGAATGTCTTCCTTATCTAAAATATCCAGACCGTCCTGGGCATTGGATGCTTTAAATACTTTATAGCCGTCGCTGACCAGATAAATTTCTACCAGATCCGCAATCTCCTGTTCATCGTCTACTACCAGAATATTGGTTTCTGCCATGACTGATTCCTCCTCGTGTATCTATCGTTATTCGGAAAGCCGCCAAGCTATGCCGGTTCCGTTTTTATTCTTTCTTAAGTGTACCATAAAACAAGCCCTCCCGTCTTACTTTTTTATTACATTTCCGGTAAGAACAGGAAAGCTTCCACCCGAAGATAAAAATGAGAGGGTCCTGATCGGGGATCCTCTCATCTTACAGTCTTGTATTCCGGGTTAATTCTGGCTTTCCGCCGGTACAAATACCCTTGTATTGTGTACATCATCCTGCTTTACAGCGGCCTTCGCCATGGCTATGGCCTCCTCGCAGAACTGCTGCTGGGCGGTTACAAGCACCTTACCCCGCTTGTCAATCTTTTCGTAGGTGCCATCCGGCTGCAGGATATGCGCTTTCACATTGTCTTCCAGCTGCACCTTTAAGATGTGAATGACCTGCTCCTTCAATACCGGATCTTCCACCGGGAACATGATCTCCACGCGCTTGTCCAGATTGCGCGGCATCCAGTCCGCGCTTCCCATGTAGACCTCCGGGCTTCCGCCGTTCTCAAAGTAGAAGATGCGGGCGTGCTCCAGGAAGTTTCCAACGATAGAGTGAACACTGATATTTTCGCTGAGGCCCGGCACGCCTGCCTTCAGACAGCAGATGCCGCGGACTACCAGCTCAATTTTCACACCGGCGCAGGACGCCTCGTACAGGCAGGCAATGATCTCCCGGTCACACAGGGAGTTCATCTTCGCCATAATGTGGGCCGGTTTGCCCTCACGCGCACGCATGG
Source organism: Ventrimonas faecis (assembly GCF_040096075.1). Taxonomy (NCBI): domain Bacteria; kingdom Bacillati; phylum Bacillota; class Clostridia; order Lachnospirales; family Lachnospiraceae; genus Ventrimonas; species Ventrimonas faecis. Next base: position 37,589 of record NZ_JBBMFJ010000027.1, on the reverse strand, counting down.
TTTCCCTGCGGATCATGCGGACGCAGCGGTTTCTCAGCCACAGCGGAGCCAGGATCAGGCGGTTCCAGGTCGGCGGCTCAGAATAACCGGACAGCATGTTAAATACCGCGGTAGCATCCTCACCGATTAATGGATGACAGGTCATAAGGCCACAGTCCGTATACAGTTTTGCCGTAGAATCGTTATAGTTACCGGTTCCCAGATGTACATAGCGACGGATGCCGTCTTCCTCGCGGCGCACTACCAGCGTAATCTTGCAGTGGGTCTTTAAGCCCACCAGGCCATAGATGACATGGCATCCGGCCTTCTCCAGCTTCTTCGCCCAGTTGATGTTGTTCTCCTCATCAAACCGCGCCTTCAATTCCACCAGAACCGATACCTGCTTGCCGTTTTCCGCCGCCTCAGCCAGGGCCGCCACGATCGGAGAATGGCCGCTGACACGGTACAAGGTCTGCTTGATGGCCAGCACATCCGGGTCTTTTGCCGCTCTCTGCACCAGATTTACCACCGGATCAAAGGTCTGGTATGGATGATGCAGAAGAATATCTCCCTTGCGGATATTGGTAAAGATATCATCGTCATTCATGAAAGCCGGAACCGGCTGCGGTGTGTAGATTGGCTCTTTTAAGTGGTCAAAGCCGCTCATGCCATACATCTTCATGAGGAAAGTCAGATCCAGCGGACCGCTGATCTCGTAAATATCCTCATTGCTGACGGAAAGCTCCCGCTTTAAAATCTTAAGCAGCCGCTTGTCTACCTTTTCCTCAACCTCCAGACGGATGACCTCGCCCCACTGGCGTTTCTTTAACTGCTTCTGAATCTCCTCCAGCAGATCCTCTGCCTCTTCCTCATCCAGCGTAAAGTCAGCGTTTCGCATGATCCGGAACGGATGGGCCGTGACGATGTTATAGTTTAAGAACAGATCCTTCATATTCCGCTCAATGACTTCCTCTAACAGGATGACCCGGTGCTCGCCCTCCGGTCCGGCCGGAAGCTCCACGATACGCGGCAGCACGGACGGAACCTGTACCATGGCAAATTCCAGTTCTCCGTCCTCGCTGTCTTTTTTCTGCACCAGCGCCGCGATGTTTAAGGACTTGTTGCGGATGAGCGGGAACGGGCGGGAGGAATCCACCGCCATCGGTGTCAGCACCGGATAGACATCCTCATGGAAAAACTTGTCCACAAAGGCGCCGTCTGCCTCAGAAAGCTCCTCATGCTCGCAGATGATCTGCAGGCCCTGCTGCTTCAAAGCCGGAAGCAGGGAACGGTTATAGGTGGAATACTGGAGATTTACCAGCTCATGAGTTTTCTCCCCAATCAGTTCCAGCTGCTGCTCTGGTCTTAAGCCCGCGATATCCGGCTTTTTATACTTTGCGTGTACCATGTCCTTTAAGGATGCCACACGCACCATAAAAAACTCATCCAGGTTGGATGAAGTAATGCTCAAAAATTTCAGCCGCTCAAACAGCGGAATGGTCTTGTCTCTGGCCTCCCCCAGAATCCGGAAATCAAATTCCAGCCAGCTCATTTCACGGTTTACATAATTTTCAGGTTTCAGATACTTTTCATCAATCTCTGCCATGACCTACACCCTCCTTTTCTGTCTTAACACCGGACGGATTCCAAAAATCTCTTCAAAGAAGTCTCCCTTATCCGCAATGGATATGGACTCCAGCGTCACATCTGCCGCGCACTCCGTCTGGATTACCAGCTGTCCGTCCTTCACATTCAGGCGGCTGTCTTTTAATTTTCCGGTATGGCCCCGGTCCATGGAATTGGCCAGCCGCAGAATGGCCGTCAGCTTTGCAATGACAATGGACAGATCCTCGGTTGATGCCAGACGGCTGTCTTTGGATGGCTTTGCCGACACTTCCACCTCATTGTACCGGAACTTCTGCTGATGATACTTCACAATATTGGCTACAATCTCACGCTCCACATGAGACAGACCGATAATTTCCGTTGCCATGATCATGTTGTAGCCACATTCCTCCGAGCCGCGCATGGTCACAAACTTTCCGCAGGAATGTAAGTTTGCCGCAATCTGCAACAGCAGCCGCTCCCGCGCTCCCAGGCCGTGGTATTTTTTCAGACTGTCAAAAACTTTAAGAGCTGCTTCCTCCACGTTCTGGATATGTGGCATATAGCATTTGTAGCGCTTTGCCATATTGCGGGAGGTAACAATGATATCGTTCTCAAAACTGTGGTTGAAGCGGATGAGCTTTTTGTCTTCCGCATACTCTGCAGCCATGCCATCCGTCATGCGGATGCCCGGCACCCACATAAACTCCGCTCCCGTAATTTCCAGCATCCGCTTGTAAATGGCCGCCGTCGGGAACAGCAGGCTTGCGTACTCCTCGTTTACATCGAAAAGGTCCTCGGTCTGAGCCAGTGTCATGCCCTTTAAGCGCTCATAAAAACGGTTAAACTCCTGAATGGTAATCTGCTCGGACCGCCGCCCCTCTGCCATTTTATAATGAATGGAAAGGATCGGTTCCCCGATGGCGATGAGGTTTTTGATTTCCCGGTCTTTTAAGTACATCTTCCGGTAGGTCACCAGTTCATTGTCGATCAGTTCCGCAATGAGGTTCTGGGCCCCCTGCTGGGTCAGCTTCTCATGGGCGATCAGCTCCCGCAGGCGCAGCACGCCAAGAGGCAGGTTCTGGGTGGAAACCAGGGCATCCTTATCAAACAGGGACGCCTGCATACTTCCAAACCCCACATCTACAATGGCAGTGCCCCGCTGAATGTTCTTCTGGAACTCCGCGTCCTTCGCCGCAATGGCCTTGTAGCTGATGAAACGCTGCTCGGAGTTGCTGATGATTTTTACATCGATTCCGGTCCGCACCCGAAGCTGCTCTAAGACAATCTGGCTGTTTCTGGCCTCCCGCATGGCGCTGGTGGCGTAGGCCCGGTACTCCTTCACCTGGTACTCCTTCATAATCCGCACAAAATCCTGCAGGACCTCACACATCTCCTCCACCAGCCGGTAGCTGATCTTTCCGGTATTATAAGTGTCTTTGCCCAGTGCGATCATGTGCTTTACCTGATCTACCGAGCGGACATTTCCCTTATCTGTAATTTCGTAAATTCCCAGTTCCAGTTCAAAGGAACCGACATCGATTGCTGCGAATGTCCGTACCATACACAATCCCTCCTGTAAAAATGCTGGTAACTGTTCAGTACCCTCACAGTTACAAATGCTGCTGCTTTCTCCTCGCCGCATAGTCCGATTATTATATCTGCTGCCTGTAAATATTCCGGGAATCCTGTGTAAATTCCCGGTAAAATATTCCATATTGCTCAGAACGGTCCGGCAAAACGCACTGCTTCGTGCTCTTTACCGAACCGTTATCTACCTAATAATTGCCAAGGATCTTAAAATTCTGCGCTTCCGCGCCAATGCCCCGCAGCGCGTTTTTCACGCCTGCGTCCTGCAGATTGCCCTCGATGTCCACAAAGAACCGGTACTCCCAGTTTCTTCCCGGAATCGGCCTGGACTCGATCATCATCATGTTCACATGGTTGAAGATGAAGTTGCCCAGCATGTTGTAAAGGGAACCGCTGGTATGCGGCAGTTCAAAACAAATGCTGATCTTACCCGCGTCTTTCTGGTACACCTTGCGGTTTGCCAGGATGACAAAGCGGGTGGTGTTGCCCTGATTATTCTGAATGGACGGCTTTAACAGCTCCAGGCCGTACATCTGGCCCGCAATCTCGCTGGCAATTGCTGCCTGGGACTTGTCGCCCTCCTCTACCACACGCTTCGCGGCTACCGCCGTATTCTCCACGCTGATCTGCTTCAAACCGTTATCATTTAAGAAGGTGGAGCACTGCATCAGTGCCTGCGGGTGGGAAAACACCGTCTTCACATCGGACAGCTTTGCCCCCGGCACACCAAGCAGCGCGTGATTCACCGGAAGAAAGGTCTCTGCCACGATGTAATTGTCGTAGCGGGTCAGCAAGTCATACATGTCGATGACGGCTCCCGCAGAGGAATTCTCAATCGGCATCACCGCGTAATCCGCGTTTCCCAGCTGCACTTCCTTCATGGCATCCTCGAAACGTGCCACATGATAGATTTCAGCATTTTTACCGAAATACTGAATAGCGGCCGCATGGCTGTAAGCGCCCTCCACGCCCTGGTGCACCACACGCACGCCCTCTACCGGCAGCTTATCCAGGCGCTCAAACCCCAGCTTCATGGCCCGGCCATGCTCCGCCAGAATGGAGTACTGATACTTGCGGCTGATGGACATCATCTGGGAGAACAGCTCCCGCACCGCCACCTGGTTAAATTCGCTGTCTGCCATGGCGCTGACCGCATCCAGCTTCTGCTTCTCACGCTCCGCGTCATAAACGGCCTTTCCGGAAGCGATCTTGGTTTCTGCCACCTTGCCGCAGATGTCCATGCGCTCCTCAAATAACTTTACGATCTGTTTGTCGATTACGTCTAATTTATTTCTGCACTCCAGTAAATCCACTGTTTCTCTCCTTTGCATATGCCGGTGTTCTCTGACTTCCGTTTACGCCTTTCTTAAACCGCGGCGTTCTTCCTGCTCTCTCACCAGCATTTCTCTGATCCGGGCCTCACTGTAGGCACCAGCGCGTTTCCGGTCTTCTGCCGGAAGCTCTTTGATGTAAAATGGCTCCCCAAATTCAATCGTCACATGGGACGGACGAATGAATGGAAAATGTTTTTCCAGGATCTCTGCCGTTCCGGTAATGGCCACCGGTACCACCGGGCATCCGGATTTCTCCGCGATCTTTAAGCTTCCCTCTTTAAAGTTCAGCATTTCCGTCGGATCCTCTGCCGTGCAGCGGGTTCCCTCCGGGAAAATCCATATGGAGGAACCGCCTTTTACCTTCTCAATTCCTTCCAGAATGGTCTTTAACCCCGCTTTGATGTCCTTGCGGTCCAGGAACAGACAGTTGACGTTGCGCATCCATTCCTTCAGAAGCGGAATCTTTTCCATCTCTTTTTTGGCTATAAAACCGGTCTGCCCCGGTACTACCACATAACCGGCCACAATGTCAAAATAGCTTCTGTGGTTTCCCAAATACAGCACCGGCTTGTCCGGTATGTTCTCCATTCCCTTGACGGTCAGCGTAGAACCGGTCAGGCGGAATACCATGGTCAGCACCTGTTTTACTACCTTTAACGCATATTCCTTCTGACGGTTTTCATCGTTTTTCCAGACACATTTCTCCCCGATCAGAAGCGGCAGCGCGCTTACCAGGAGAAATACGATTACCACCAGCAGGATCAAAATTACTCGTATCATCCCACACCTCGTTTTTCCATAATTACTCCTGTCCAGTATATAAAAAAAGAGGTGCAAAAACAAGTCATTCGCACCTCTTTTTTGGAAATTTGGAAATCCATTCAAATAACAGACCGGTGGCAAACCACAGCGGCGCAAAGTCCAGCCGAATCAGCCCGTTTACACTGGTCTGAAAACCGGTGTAGTCCCAGGGGCACATTCCCCGGGCCTGCAGAAATGCCCCGGACAGATACTCTGCCGTAAAAATGAGTACCATATAAAGCAGCCCATGCCGGATGATCCAGTCTGTCCGGCTCAGTGGACCATCCCCGATCCAGCGGTCCGCAAGACTGCCAATGGGCGCCAGAAGCGCGCCGCAGCCGTAGATTGGAAACATAAGGAGTGAAGTCCGCCCCATCAGCCGCCAGTCATGAATCAGGATGGATTCCATGGACGTAAACACCACTTCCAGACACCAGCCAGTCATGCCGCACAGGAAAAAGTGAAATAAAAATCGCCGTAATCTGTTCATACGATTAATATAACGTTTCCTCCGGCATTTTATTCACCTTTTCCCATCCCGTTTTATTTTGCAGCCGGATTTTCTTTCATGAACGCAAGCAGCGCATCGCGCTTTTCATCCAGATAACGGCTCCACTCCTCCGGGTCAATCCAGACACTGCGGTCTGCTCCGTTTTTGATTTTCTCCAGTTTTTCTGCCATGTGGTTGTTGACGCAGTGATTTCCCAGGAAGAAATCCACATGCTCATCCCGCACTTTTTTCAGAGACTCCAGATAGGTTTCCCGCATATGGCACTGTGGATCTCCAATCTCTGTTAAATAATCGGTTGCCAGCGTGTTAAAGCCAAATCCGCCGTAGTAACCGGCACGCACAGTGCGGTCTCCTTCTGTCACATCAAAGAAGATGGAAATGCAGCCCTCAGTATGACCCGGAACAAGATAAAATTTCATGTTCACATTGCCGAAACTCAGTTCATCCCCATCGTGGATCTCCACATCCGGCGGAATGATCTCATCCATAAGATCCGAGCTGTCCTGCACAAAGGATTTCTCCGGGTGTTCCCGGTACATAGCCGCATCCGGCGCACCCATATAAATCTTTGTACCGAACATATCCCGCATAAATTTAGCACCGCCAATGTGGTCCACATGGCCGTGGGAAAGAATCAGCCACTTTACATCCGCCGGATCAAAACCTGCTTTCCAGATGGAGTGGAGCAGCATAGCCGTTCCTCCACAGTTTCCCGCGTCGATTAAAAGCAGGCCGTCTCCCGTGTCAATCAGATGCACGCATACCCAGCTGTCGCCCACATAATAAACATTTCCGAACATCCGGAACGGTTCCATATAACGGCCGGTCTGCCCGGTCCAGTATTTCGACAGGGGATTTTTTTCAAACTCTGCCCGTCTTTCACAAAAATCCTGATAATTTTTCTTAATACTCATGGCAATGCTCCTTTTATTTCCTTATAAAAAAGGGAATACGGCTTTCAGGCACTTTCCCGATTCCGTACTCCCCCTGTATATAACATTTTACTTCATTAACTCACGCACCTGGCGTACACGTTCTGTTAAAAAATCGGCCCATATAGTATCATCCAGATAAGGCTGGCTCTCATGGGTGTACTGTCCTGCCCGGTCTACGATCTCAATCTGGTTCGGATGGCTCGGCAGAGCAATATCCACATGAATCTTTTTTAATTTCTCCGCATCGTCGAAGAAACGCTGCCGAAGATCCGGAGTCAGATATTTGCTGGTGGCGTAATACTTATCGTTCATGGTATTTGCCCCAACGCCGCCATGCATGGCCACTACATACTCTTCTCCGTTTACCGGATTTTTCTCTTTCCAGAAGAAACTGGTACAGCCAATGGTATGCCCCGGAGTCAGCATGGTCTGAATGCTGATATTTCCCAGGGTTACCGGCTTATCCTCAGAATAGAACTCATCCGGTTCAAAGTTCTGCACATGGGAACCGGAATCCGGGATCATAGTCTCCTCCGGGCAGCTCTTCATGAATACATAGTCCTCTTTGGACATATACATCTGTGCTCCGGTCAGCTCTTTCATCTCAGCTGCTGCGCCGCAATGATCGAAATGCGCATGGCTGATGAGGATTTTTTTAATATCTGTCGGTTTGTATCCCAGTCTGTAGATGGAATCTACCAGCAGATAACTGCTTTCCGGGATAGCCGTATCGATCAGGATCAGTCCGTCTCCTGTATCGATCAGGTAACAGCCAACCCAGGTCTGTCCTGCCACATACCAGGTATTCGGGGATACCTGGAACGGCTTTACTGCCAGGGTCCACGGCTCATGCACAAGGGTCTCCACCGGATGCGGAGTTGCCGGACTACAATGAAATGACATAACAAGTTTCCTCTTCTCTGATTAATTTTTCTTTACTTTTGCAAATATGGTTTTCAGGATTGGAGAGAATACACAGCAGATTCCAATGATCATGAATACGCAGGAAATCGGTCTGGTGAAGAAGGTTGCTGCGGTACCAGTATTCTGGAATGCTTTTAACATGTTGCTCTCCAGGGTCGGTCCCAGGATAAATGCCAGGATCAGCGGGGAGGTCGGGAGACCGCCAAATGCCATTACGATACCAATGATCGCAAATACCAGCATCATGCCGCACTTATAAAGGCTGCTGGAATCCACATACGCACTGATGAAGGAAATGATCAGCAGTGCCGGATACATATAATGATACGGAACCTTTAAGATCTGCGGGAACAGTCTCATGCCCATTGCCTGCAGAACCAGGCAGACAACCGCGCATACTGCTACGACCGCAAACATCAGATAAATAACATGACCGCTGTTGCGGAATACCATTGGCCCCATTTCCAGACCGTGAATGGTCAGCGCGCCGATCAGAAGCGCGGTGGTGGAGTCACCCGGGATGCCCAGTGCTGCCATCGGGATCATGGAACCGCCGATTGCCGCGTTGTTGGAACACTCAGATGCCCATACACCCTCCGGATTTCCTTTTCCGAAATCTTCCTGATGTTTGGATGCGTTCTTCGCCATAGAATATGCTACCAGATTGGAAAGGCCTGCGCCCATGCCCGGAAGGAAACCGATCACAAGACCGATCAGCCAGGAGCGGACGATATTCACACCGTTCTCGCGGATTTCCTTAAAAGTAATGCCGATACCCTTGATGGATTTGGTATCTACCTCCGGAAGTGGATCAAATCCCTTGCCGTATGCAATGATAATGCTGCTGACACCAAAGATACCGATTAAAACGACCGTCATGCCAAGTCCGCCCATCAGGTACATGTTGTCAAAGGTAAATCTTGCCTGCGCATCAATCGGGGAGAATCCGACAGAGGCGAACAGCAGGCCGATGGATGCAGATACCAGGCCCTTGAACATATCTCCTTTGGAAATAGCCAGTACCATGGTGATTGCCACGAAGCAGAGGCCGAAGTACTCCCACGGTCCCATCATGAATGCAATATCCGCAACGGTCTCACTTAAAAAGGCTGCCGCAATGGCACTGAAGAAGGTACCCAGGAAAGAAGCTACCATACCAATGGCAAGCGCTTTTCCGGCTTTACCATTTTTACTCATCGGGTAACCATCGAAACAGGTTGCTACTGCGGAAGCGGAACCCGGAATACCCAGAAGTACGGAACCGATAAAGGCACCGGAACATCCGCCTACCCATAAGGAAAGCAGGAACACGATTGCCGTGCCTGCATCCATGGAATAGGTTAACGGCATAAACAGCATAACTGCCAGCGTGCCGGACAGTCCCGGAATCGCGCCAAAGATCATACCAATAATGTTTCCCACCAGCAGGAGTACCAGGTTGCCCGGGTTCGATATCTGCTGAAGGATATATGGAAGATTTGCTAACATCTTGTTTTCCTCCTAACCGAATAATTCGCCGGTCGGTACACCCAGACCAAATGCGTAAACATAAACTGCATAAATGATTGCTGTCAGAAGAATGGTATAGATCAGTCTTCCCTTTAATGTGGACTTGCTTCCCTTTGCGTACAGGGTGGTCAAGATGTAGCAGATAACCGGAGTTGCGATCAGGTAACCCACATACTTCATGGCCAGAATGTACACAGCCAGAATGACGGTAGAAACAATCACACGGATCCAGCCTTCCTTAACCAGGAATACCTTTTCTTCTTTATTGCTTTTTGTTGATTCCACGAAGATTCCAGCTCCGCAGACGATAAATCCGATGACTGCGATCATCGGCAGTGCTTTCGGTCCCGGATAGGACATACTGAACGGAACGCTGAAGCTGCTGGTCATAAATGCTACGATAATGCCAATCAGCACCAGAAGCGCACCCGTGATCTGATCTCGTTTTAACTTCATCTCAGCGTCTCCTTACTTATTTCTGCTTTAATCCAAGCTCATCAATAACTGCGTTCAGAGTATCCTGCTGCTCTTTGACTGCTGCCTGGCCATCCTCATACGGAAGGAACTCCATAGCCATACCAGCCGGCTCCAGGGTCTTGTTTACTTCGTCATTTGCTGCAGCTGCTGCATAGTAATCATAAAGCTGTTTTGCAGTCTCATCGCTCATATCCTTCGGTCCGCAGAACAGGTTCATGGTTGCGAAGGTACAGTCAACACCCTGCTCCTGCAGAGACGGAACATCCGGAAGTACGCTGCTTCTTGCGCCCTCATCACCGTTGCTTACTACGCCAAGTGCCAGTGCCTTGCCGGACTCAACATACTGTTTTGCCTGGTTTACGTTTACCAGAGCTGCGTCGATGGTATTACCAACCAGAGCGGTCAGCTTCTCGGTATCAGAACCAGCCTCCACATATTTCAGAGGAAGATCTGCTGCCTTTGCTAACAGGCCTGCGATGATGTGGGAAGTACCACCTGTCTCAACACCAAGCTTTACCTCGCCGCCCTTTGCCTTTGCGAGGAAATCATCCAGGGTCTTCATATCAGAATCAGCGGATACCACCAGAACGTACTGTGCTTTCTCTGTTCCTTTAGAAACACCGATGATCTTGAAATCGTCTGCTGCTGCTTTGTCATATACACCAGTTGCGGTCTTGATCAGCATGGAGGTGTGGAACTGAAGGATTTTGCTGCCGTCCGGTTTTGCGGTACGAACCGTTTCCATTGCGACTACGCCGCTTCCATCTGTGTTATTTACTACGGTCATGTTAATGCCGGCATCCTTTGCGATCTGGGTAGTCAGTGCCCGGGCCATAACGTCGGTACCGCCGCCTGCCTTTGCCGGAACCTGAACCTCAATGGTTTTCGGAAGACCGGTGCTGCCGCTCTTTGCGCCGCCTGCACATCCAGTCAGTGCTGCCATTGCCATAAAACCTGCTAACACGATCCCAAGTGTTCTTCTCTTCATAACTCTTCTCCTTTTTATAAAAATTGTAATACCGGAAAATTTCTGCCATTAATATTTCAACAGTTTTTTCTCGATATACTTGTTTTTTTTGTATGTTTTGATTATACTTTTTCGAGTGGCTTAATTCAACTTATCACTTTTTATTTTGTCTCTTAATTGAATTAAGAGTTTTGCAAGTGCACATTATGCACTTTGTATACATAGGGGGTTTTATGGACTTAAAACAGATTGAGAACATCATCGCGATTGAGCAGGAACAGAGCATTTCCCGTGCAGCAGAAAAGCTTTTTCTGACCCAGTCCGCGCTGAACCAGCAGCTATTAAAGCTGGAAAAAGAACTTGGCACACCACTTTTTGAGCGGCGCAAACACAGTATGGTTCCGACCTTTGCCGGCCGCGTCTACCTCACCACTGCTCATCAGATCCTGGACATGAAAAAAGAAACTTACCGGATCATCTCTGATATCTCAGAAGAGAATTCCGGCGAGATTTCCCTCGCCTACACGCCTGAGGCGGGAGCTTCCATGTTCTCCCAGATTTACCCAATTTTCCACCGTAAGTATCCGAATATTACGTTCCAGATCCATGAGGAACGTGTAAAAAAGATGGAGCAGCTCGTATTAAAAAAAGAAGTTCACTTTGCGTTTTTAACTTACATTGAGGGCAATAAAAACCCGGATCTTGACTATATGGATATGGACACGGAATCCATGGTTCTGGGACTTCCAGCTTCCCACCCACTGGCCCATCTTGCCGGAAAGAACAGCCATGAAACCTTGCCGCTTCTGGACCTGACGCTCCTGCGGGACGAGCATTTTATCATGCTAAGCAAAGAAACCCGCATGCGCGACATGATCGATCATGCCTTTGCGCTTGCAGGTTTCCATCCAAAGGTTTTATTTGAATCCATCAGCACCCACACGGTGCTTAACATGGTGCGGGAACAGATTGCCCCGGCGTTTTTCCCACAGTCGTATGTGGATCCGTCTGCTCCCATGGTCTACTTTACCGTAGCTCCGGCTGAGCGCTGGATCCGCAGTGTTGCCTTGCTGAAAGGCAGCTATCTCACCCGTCCAGAAAAATATTTCATTGCGCTGGGCACGGACCATACGCGCGGCCGGCTGCTGGAAAGCATGGGAAAATAAGCCTGGCTACACAAACTGGTTTCTGTCCGCATCGTAATGGTAATCGATCGCGGACAGTTTTTCCTTCATCTCCTCCGCATCCAGATCATACGCGCTGCACAGATCATCAAAGCTGCTGTAATTGTCCCGGAGCTGGGTATTGAAAAAGCTCATCAGCATCACCGGGTCTTTTGGAATTGCTGCCATATTTTTTTATTCCTTTCTTTTCTATTTACATGATGATATAATGATAGAACGAATTTGCAAAACTTACAAGTTTTTGTTACAGGAGGCTCAAGACCCAGCTATGAAAACCCCAAAGAAGAACCTGAAACGTATCCTGATGATCGCCACCGGCGGTACCATTGCTTCCAAACGCAGTGACGAGGGCTTAAAGCCGCTCATTACCTCCGAAGAACTCCTTGGTTTCGTACCGGATGTCAAAGAGTTCTGCGAAGTAACTGCCATGCAGGTCATCAACATTGACAGCACCAATATCCAGCCAAAGCACTGGCTGTTAATCTCTTCCACCATTGAGAAATACTACGATCAGTACGATGGCTTTGTAGTCTGCCACGGCACCGACACCCTGGCCTACACCGCGTCCGCGCTTTCCTACCTGATCCAGAATTCCCCGAAACCAATTGTAGTCACTGGCGCACAGAAGCCCATTGACCTGGAGATCACCGATGCCAAGACCAACCTTTCCGACAGCTTCCTTTTTGCAAGCTGCGGCAAGGCCCACGGCGTCAATATCGTGTTTGACGGCAAGGTTATTGCGGGAACCCGCGGCAAGAAGGAGCGTACCAAGAGTTACAACGCGTTTTCCAGCATCAACTTCCCATACATTGCCACCATCCAGGACAACCACATCATCTTCTACCTGGATGACAAGGACCAGATGCAGGAGGAAGTCGCGTTCTACCACAAGCTGGACAGCAAGGTAACCCTGTTAAAGCTGATTCCGTCCATGAACGGCGACATCCTGGATTACCTGTTCAAGCATTACGACGCAGTCATCATCGAGTCCTTCGGCGTAGGCGGCATCCCCTCCTACGAGGATGACAGCTTCCACCGTGCCATTGAGCGCTGGGTAAATGCCGGCAAATTTGTCATCATGACCACCCAGGTCACCAATGAGGGCAGCAACATGTCCGTTTACGAGATTGGAAAGACCATCAAGAAGGAATTCGGACTTCTGGAGGCCTATGACATGACACTGGAGGCCACCGTCACCAAACTCATGTGGATCCTGGGCCAGACCCACGAACCGGATATGGTGAAAGAAATGCTCTACAGCACCATCAACCGGGATATCCTGTATACAACAAAGTGGAAGGCCTGACTGACTTTCCACACAATGCCAGACCGGCTGACATCAGAAGCATCAAAGTGCCTCTAATGTCAGCCGGTTCTCTTTTTCTTTCTATTCTACGGTAACTCTTACTGCTTCCTGCATCGCCTTTTCTGTCAGCTCATTTCCAATACCCGGAAGATCCGGTACCTCGTAACTGCCATCCTTCGGCATATGGTCATACTTACATAATGCACGGATTTCTTCTTTTAACGCACCCTCATGCAGTTCATGAATCAGGAAATTCGGAATTGCTGCTTCCAGCTGAAGGGTTGCTGCTGTTGCAATCGGTCCGCCACATACATGAATCTGTACACCTGCGTCATAAACATAAGCCATATCACAGATTTTCTTCACTTCAGTCAGGCCACCTGCTACACAAAGGTCAGGCTGGATAACCTGAAGCGCATTCTCCTCCAGGAAATCCCGGAAACCCCAGCGGGTTGCGATACGTTCACCGGAAGCAATCGGAATATTCAGCTTGTTGTGAATCTCCTTCATTGTCTTTACATTTGTCGGATCGGTCGGCTCCTCCAGATAGTAGATGCCAAGTTCTTCCAGTCTCTGACCGAGCTGTACGGAAGTGGTCATGTCGGTGAACGCATGCAGCTCAATAATGATATCCAGTTTATCGCCGCCTACCTCACGCATTGCCTTTACACGCTCATAGCCCATGTTCAGAACTTCCGGAGATAAGGAGCCTCTCAGTCTCCAGCTCGGGTCCGGCTTCGGTTCCCTTGCATAAACACCATTCGGCTTTACGCAGAGCGGATCGACCTTAATCGCGGTATAACCCTGAGCCATGGCCTTTCTGGTTGCCTCTGCATATTCCTTCGGATCTGCAATATTTCTGTGTACCTTATCCCAGTCAAACTGCAGCTGGCTTGCGTAAGCACGGATGGTCGGATTGGTCTTACCGCCTAAGAGCTGGTAACACGGTACGTTCAATGCCTTGCCTTTGATATCCCATACTGCGATATCCAGCGCGCTGACTGCCGCCTGGAAGACCATGCCGCCGCACTGGCCGCCCTGTCCCCAGAAAGTATTCTTCTTGTACATTTCCCAGAGACCCTCGTTGTTCATCGGATCCCAGCCGATCATCAGTTTTGCCAGATCTTTTACCTGGCCGAGTCCGCCGTATTTGCTCTTGCCGTAAGCCAGGCCGATCTCGCCAAATCCAGAGATGCCTTCATCGGTATTTACCCGCACAAATAATGGGTCAAGCAGCGGGTTCGGGGTATTGCATTCAAAGATATCTACGCTTGTAACTTTCATTTTCGTCTCTCCATTCTATCTTTTTATAGTAATGCCAGAAGTCCCATACTGATCGCCGGGATAAATGCAACCATAACCATGGCAATAAACAGAACCACAATAAACGGAATTGCGTTTCGCACAATCGGCACCATACCAAGTCCAGTCATAGACGTTGCAACGAACAGGTTCGCAGCTACCGGCGGTGTTACAAACGCGATTGCCAGGGATAAAGTCATAACCAAACCAAACTGAATCGGATCCATACCAAAGCTGGTAACAATCGGAAGCAAAATCGGGCTGAAGATAACGATTGCCGGTGTGGTCTGTACAAACATGCCCACGAAGAACAGCAGGATGAAAATCAGGATCATGATAACGTAGAAGTTATCGGATACAGACAGGAAACCTGCCTGAATGGCTTTGGTAACACCCATCATGGAGAATACGGCGCCCAGGCCGCCAGCCGGTGCAAATACGAACATCATGCCACCGATGGATGGGATGTTTACCTTGTACATATCCCAGATTTCACTAAAACTCAGTTCTTTGTAAATGAATTTGCCAACAAAGATACCATATACCACTGCAACAACTGCAGCCTCAGTTGCGGTGAACGCACCAGAATAGATACCGCCCAGGATGATGACTGGCATTAGGAGAGCTAATTTCGCGCCCCAGAGTTCCTTTATAAAATACTTGAAATTAAACTTTTGTCCGGTTCCCTCATATCCATGTTTCTTGGAATATAAGTAGTTTACTGCCATCAGCAGAGCGCCAACCAGAATTGCCGGTCCCCAGCCTGCCAGGAACAGGTCACTGATGGAACAGTTATTGGTCACACCAAATACAACCATCGGGTAACTCGGCGGAACGATAACACCAAGTCCTCCTGCTACTGCACAGAGACCGGTTGCATAATATTTGTCGTAACCTGCACGGATCATCTGCGGGATCATGATGCCTCCAATTGCGGAAACGGTTGCCGGTGCGGATCCAGAGATCGCACCGAACAACATGCAGGCAAAAATTGCTGCCATGCCAAGACCGCCTGTGGTATTACCTACCACACAGTTTGCTACATTAATCAGTCGTTTGGAGATACCGCCCGTAGCCATGATGCTTCCGGCAATCATGAAGAACGGGAGTGCCAGAAGTGTAAAGTTTCCGACACTGGTGTACATAGCCTGGGTTACGAATGTCATGGAGGTAACCGGGTCAACCAGCAGCAAACATACCATGGATCCGGCCAGTGCAATACCAATCGGCACACCGATCAGTAGCATCAGGAACATAGTTCCGAAAAAGATCACATAGGACATTATTTATTGCCTCCCTTCTTCTGACGCGCGAGTTCTTCTGCTTCTTTCTCCAATGCCGCAATATCAATGATCGGCTTGGAAACGCCCAGTTCTTTCTCTTTCTCCTTGCTTAACCGGATAATCTCCTGAACCAGGCGGATTGCGGTAAGCAGGAAGCACAGCGGCATCACCACATAGGACAATGCCTTCGGGATCTTTAAGATCGGGGATGCTGCACTCTTTGCCGCATAGTTGTTAACCAGGGACATCATCGGGAAAATGATGTATAAGCTGAATGCCAGGAAGATTACGTTAGAAATGATCAGCAGGGTCTTCTTAGCTTTAAAAGGCAGCATTTCCACAAATGCATCAATTTTTAAGTGTTTTCTGCTTAAAACCGCTGCCGCAACACCTAAATATACCATCCACACAAACAAGATTGTGGCAACTTCCTCTGCCCAGGTTACCGCATGACCAAAACAGTAGCGGGTTACAACCTGCACAAACAACAGAATGGTCATGATGATAAAAATTCCGGCACCGGCATAGACTTCAAAATGGTTCAGCAATTTTTTTGCAAGACTTTCATTTTTCATCTGCTATCTTCCCTTCTTACTGTTTAGCGGAAATACGCTCGATCTCGTCCATGATTGCATTGTAGCGATCATCGCCAATGCTCTTCTTGATATCTTCGTAGCAAGGTGCACAAGCTTCTTTGAAGGATTCTTTCTCTTCTTCGGTCGGCTCGTATACTTCCATAACGCCCTTTAAGGTTTCCAGATCTTTGCTCTCAGACTCTTCCAGTCCTTCACGGCATAAGTCAACTGCGTCTTTCGCAACTTCTTCCATCAGAGCCTGCAGATCCGGAGACATGCTCTCCCATACATCCTCAGAAACAGCCATGGTGGTCAGGGAATAGGTGTGGCCGGTCAGGGTCAGATAATCCTGAACCTCATAATATTTGTTGATAACGATATTGCTTAATGGGTTCTCCTCTGCGTCTACCAGGCCCTGCTGCAGTGCGCTGAACAGCTCAGAGTAAGCAACGGTGGTAACGGATGCGCCCATAGCCTCGAACGGAGCCATCTGGTACGGGTCAGCCTGGGTACGAACTTTCAGGCCCTTGATATCTGCTGCGGATTTAACCGGCTTTTTGTTGTTGGTGAAATGACGGAAGCCCATGTCGTAGAAGCAAAGAACACGAACACCTACATCCTCAATGATCTTATCACGGATTGCCTTGCCCTGTTCGCCATCCATGAACTCGTATGCAACCTGGTTGTTGTCAAATAAGAACGGCATGTTGAACGGCATGAAGGCGTCGGTGTACTCACCCCAGGAACCCTGGTTTAAGGTAATGAACTCGAATGCTCCGGTGGTACATCCGCCGATCATCTCATCTGCGGAACCGCCTAACTGTGCATCCAGGTAAAGTTCCATTTTTACTTTGCCGTTAGAGCGCTTCTCTACTTCGTCACAGAAATACTTGATGCCTGCGCCGTATCCCGGGATGTCCAGGGTAGAAGACTTTGCAGAGGTGGAAACCTTGTAGGTTACTTCCTCGATATTATCTACATTGTAGCTGCCGGATGATTCTGCGCCATCGGAAGATGCAGTATCTGCTGCGGTATCTGCTGCAGTATCTGCCGGTGCTGCTGTCTCTGCGCTGCTCTGTGCCGGAGCGGTCTTGCCGCCACATGCAGTCATCATCATTGCTGCTGCCATTGCCATTGCTGTTACCTTCACCATCATCTGTTTCTTCATAAAATAAATCCCCCTTTATTTTTTTGAATTGCAAATCATTTCCGCAAACGTCTGGATCCGGGTTCGTAACTGCTCTGCAGTTCCCGGCTGCTGATCGATCTCCAGTGCGAGCACCGGAATTTCCAGTTTTTTCATCATCGCATTCATAACCGGCAGATCGTATTCTTCCTGGTCACAGAACTTCATCATGCATGTGATCACACCCTGCACCTGATGTTCTTTTGCTGTCTCGCACATGCGGACCAGTCTTGTTTTTTCTGTATCATGAACCAGGGAACACTTTCTGTCCTTCCACTGTTCTGCCAGGCACAGCAGTGCGTCATCCCCCTCCGGAATCTCTGCTGTATACTGGCGGCTCTCCTGGGCAAGATCATCACTGTCCACCATGAGTCCGTATTCTTCCAGAAGCTTTAAAAGCTCATCCGGCTCTCCGGTGATTCCGCTTAAGATCACCCGTCCGCCTTTCCAGTCACATTCCGGCTCTTTTTTCAGTTCTTCGGTCAGTTCCTTTACCAGTGCCAAATGCTCTTTCTTCTCCATAAACCAGGCACTCTTCATAACGCTGTGGCGGATGATCGGTGTAATGCGGTCTGGATGTTTCCGGGCTTCTTCTGCAAATTCCAACATTGCACGGCTGTGCTGTCTGGAAATTTCAAGCGCTGCTTTTAAGTCTTCTTCTGTAATCGGATGTCCGGCCACTTTCTCCAGCCTTGCCCGGATCACTTCATATTCGCTCTTTAAGAACTGGATTCCTGCATCTGTCCGGTTCTGCGGATAGGTTACCGGAATCATCGGAATATCCGGCACTCCTACCTTCCAGTTCTGAGTAATGCAACGCAGCGCATCACAGATTGCCGGGATCATAACTGCACTTAAGCCCTTCATGCTTCCATTCAGTCCCATTTCCAGGCTGCTCTGCATGATCGGACAGCAGAATGCCGGAACATAAGCTCTTACCTGATAACTCTCAGTCTGGCTTCCCCAGATTCCCATCGGAACCATACCTGCTGCCATCACCAGTTCCTGCGGAGTGTAGGGTGGGAAACATCCCACTACCTTTTTCCCCTCACTCTGATAACGTTCCAGCTGTTTTCGCGGATCATGGGAGATTTTCATTAACTGTTCTATGATCTGTTCCAGTCTGCTCATTCTCCATCTCCTCTCTGGCGTTTTGCTTCTTCCATCAATTCCACAAATGCCTGAACCCGCGTCTCATACTGTGCTTCGCTGTAGGCCCTGAAGTCTGCCTGGTCTCCATCAAAAGCCATATACGGGACTTCGGTTCCTTCCTGAACACGTCTCTGAAGCTCATACTGCTGGCAGTCCATAACCTTGCAACTTCGGTTTACATGGTATACCACGCCATCGCACTGGAACTGCTTCACAGCTTCCACGCGGCGTGCAACGATCGTATCCAGATTGTTATTATTGTTCGGCAGGTCAATGTAAGCTCTTGCCAGTCCGTCCAGATCGTTCACTTCATATTCCAGTCCCCATGCATTTACATATCCGGTTGCCACCAAGTTTACCCCGTAGTTTCTCAGAGTCTTTAAGGTGTGGCCCAGATACGGCCAGCAT
Organism: Ventrimonas faecis; assembly: GCF_040096075.1. Classification (NCBI taxonomy): domain Bacteria; kingdom Bacillati; phylum Bacillota; class Clostridia; order Lachnospirales; family Lachnospiraceae; genus Ventrimonas; species Ventrimonas faecis. The sequence goes on along the minus strand of NZ_JBBMFJ010000027.1, from coordinate 18,561 downwards.
GCGATGCCTTCCCAGAAGATCCGGTATTTTTCTTCTACCGGGAATGTACTCTTTCCGGTCTTTAAATTCTCTTCAATCTCGGAAATCAGCTGTTCCAGAATTGCCGTGGTGCTTTCCTTGCCCCGGCAGCATACCATACAGGACATGTAGTTGAATAACTCAAAACCAGTCAACGGGGATGGCTTGTGGGCAAGCAACTCGTTCGCCTTTCTCCACAGATCCTTGTTTCTTAAGGAGACACGCATCACATGCTCCAGTTTTGCCGGATCCAGTTTCTTCCCGGTCAGTCCCTCCAGTCCTTTGATATACTCATCAATCTGATTTCTGACGTATTTTACTTTTTCCTCAGAAGCGGTTGGCGTATAGTTGTATACCGTGTCGATCAGGAACATCGGCACATCAAACTTTCTTGCCAGATTTTCAAACCATTTTGTCAGCTGGTTGCAGATATTGTTGCAGCAAAGCACAAAATCCGGTTTCGGCATATTGTTGCCCGGCGCTGTCAGAGAATCCATGTAAGCCAGATTGATTCTCGCATAGGAGCAGACATCCATGTTGTAGCCCTCTCCCTCTGCGTAGTTCAGATACTCTTCCGCCTGGTGTCTCGCTGCCAGGCCTGCTGCATGATTCTCCGGATACACAATATAAAGGCCCATTGCCTCTGCGATCTCCTGCGGGAAAATGGATGCGGACCATCCGATCTTTTCTCCCCGTTCTTTGGCTGCTACGGTATCCTGATACAGCTTAGTCAGCTGCTCGCCTACCATAATTCTGGATTTCGATAATACTTTTTTCTTTTTAGGCGGATCGGCTGCCTGTCCGGATGACCCGTTCGGAGCAGGCTCTGCATTCGTTTTTTGTTCCTCTGCCATTTCTCTCCTCCTGTCTTTATCCATGTGAATGTTATTTACTCCTGAATATATCCGTCTTCACCAAACCGGATTTCTTCCGGTTCTGATAAAATTTCAATATCTTCTCTCTGCTTCAGCTTTTCTGCCAGATTCTCCGATACCTCAATCTCAAACAGATGCATGGTATCTTTGATCCGAACTATCTTTGCCTTGCTGTAATCAATTCCAGTACAGGTCCGGATTGCCCAGTACAGTGCCTGCCGATCATTCTCCGCAAAACATGGAATGCGGCATCCCGGCAGGAAGTTCGCAGTCATCATATTCGTCCAGGTGATGGCCCAGTCGATCTGGCGCACACACCGGAGTGTTGTCACTTCGATCGTTCCAATTCCACTGGCATTGCAGTGAGTTTCTTCCGTCAGTCCCCGCACAAAAATGTTCTGGCTTACCAGTGCACCGGGATAGATGCGGTCACGCCTTGCGACTACGTTCGGGTCAAATCCTGCGCCGCCGATGTTCTTTCCGATCTCATCTATGATCAGCACATCGGTCTTTCCGAATTTGAATTTTGCCAGCTTGTCCTTGGCAATCTGTAAAAGTTCCTTCTCCCGATCCGGAATCTCATCCTTCGGAATTACCTCCAGATTACAGATATCGTCGTAGGCGTTCTGCACAATTCCGACTCCGAAAAGGATTGGTTCATGCTCCAGACAAAAATGTCCGATCTCCGGAATCAGCCTTGCAAAGTTTTCATAGCCTTCCATATGGATTCTGGCTGCACCTTTATGCTTTGCCATTCCAATAGCCATCATCTTCATCAAGCCGCTTTCATAATCACCCTTGAAGCTGGTGTGGGGTTTGATCTTATTGATGACGATGACCCCGTCTGACTCCCAGGCGTATTTGTCGCAGTAAATCGGGATTCCGCTTTCCAGCTCACCTGCCTTCACGGTATCCATGGATGCACGGATCGGCACGCCCATGGCCTCCTCCGTGATTCCAAAGGTTGCCAGCATCTCTTTCTGGCCCTCTGCAACGCCTCCTGCATGACTTCCCATAGCCGGGATGATGAAGGGACATGCACCGTATTTTTTCAGCCAGCTAATCAGGGTTTTCATGATTTCCGCGTAAAACGGAATACCTCTGCTTCCTGCTGTCAGGCAGATCTGCTTTCCCGTTAAGCGCTCCGGTTCCCGGATTTTTTCCTCCAGTTCTTTTTCCAGCCAGGCCGGGACATCCTCGATCCTGCTGCTGTCATATAACTGACGGATCTTTACCATCTTTGGAAGTACTACCTGGTCCAGGCCCTCCATTTTCGCCCGGATCGGTGTAAAATCTATATGCAATCCATCCACGATATCACCTACTTTACTGTAATCACGGCCTCCGAGATGTCTCCTGCTTCCACCATTGCCTGAAGTTCTTCTTCACTGTATCCGGCTTCCTTCAGAACTGCCTTTGTATCGGAACCGGTCAGCTTTGCCGGTGCGAATTCCGGCCACTCGTTGGATGCGATGGTTGCCGGTGCGTGTGCAAACGGTGCTTCCTTCTCATTTCCATAGGTATGGTAAAAAATGTATTCATTCTCCAGTGCCTGCGGATCTTTTACCAGTTCCGTGAAATGCTGTGCTTTCTCGAATGCCACGTCATTTTCCGTCATGATCTTTGCCCATTCCTCATAGGTCTTTGTGGCAAAGATCTCATCCATCATTTTAACCTGTGTCTCCATGCTGCCTGTGTCTTCCACGGCTTTTCTTGTCACGAAGCGCGGGTCATCTGCCATATCCGGACGTTCCAGCACATTTGTCGCAATGTCTGCCCACTGTTTGTCATAGGCAGTTCCCGCCAGATAGAACCAGTCGCCATCCTTACATTTGTAAGTATTGGAAGTGGAGTTGTTCGGTTCAAATCTGGTTCTCGGCCATGCCTTGCCGCTGTATGCGGAAAGGAAACCGGAGCTTAATGCGAAGCAGCCTGCCTGGAACAGACTTGCCTGAACCAGATCACCTTTTCCGGTATTGCCCCGCTTTACCAGTGCTGCGTTCACGCCTGCGATCAATGCTGTTGCTGCAAAGTGATCACCAAGACCTGCTACCGTATTGAGAAGATCTTGACCGCGCGGTGCTGCATCTGCCATCAATCCGCTTCTTGCATAGAATGCAGTGTAGTCAAATCCCGGTTTATCTTTTGCTGGGCCTTTTGGGCCGTATCCGAGGATCATGCCATATACCAGTCCCGGATACCGTTCCTTTAAGTCTTCATAGCTGATTCCCAGCTTCTTTAACGCGCCCGGGCGGTAATTGGTGAGCAGCACATCTGCAGTATCCAACAGCTTAAACAGGGCTTCTTTTCCCTTTTCACTCTTTAAGTTCAGTGCCACCCAGCGTTTATTTCCGTTTTCATTATCGTAGCTTGGATTTCCAACTACGCCCCTCTCATAGATCGGGATTCCCATGTAAGGTCCGTTATTCCGGTATGTATCGCCCTGCGGAGGCTCGATTTTAATGACATCTGCTCCCCACTCTGCCATGATCCTGCCAGCTGTTGATGCCGCCAGGAAGTTGGACAAATCTAAAACCCTGATTCCTTCCAATGGTCCCATGTTCCTATCCTCCGTTATGATCTCTTAAACAGGCTGCCGCTGATAACGACGCGCTGGATCTGATTGGTTCCCTCAAAGATCTGGAACAGCTTCGCGTCACGCATTTTCTTTTCCATCGGATATTCCTTGGAATAACCGTAGCCGCCGAATATCTGAACACCGTCCGTGGTTACCTTCATTGCAGTATCAGAACAGAAAGCCTTTACGCAGGATCCTGTGGTTCCATCATAAATACCGTGATCGATCAGGTCTGATGCGTACATAACCATCTGTCTTGCTGCCTGTGTCTGAATCTCCATGTCTGCTACCATAAACTTGATTGCCTGTTTTGCTGCCAGCGGTTTGCCGAATACGACACGGTCATTTGCATATTTGATGCAGAGATCGATGACGGACTGGCAGATGCCTACGGATGTTGCAGATCCTAACGGTCTGGAACGTTCCAGGGTCTTCATTGCGATCTGGTATCCTTTTCCTTCCTCACCCACCAGGTTTCTCTTCGGTACACGTACATCCTCGAAGATAACATCACAGGTACTGTTGGTGCGAAGTCCCATCTTGTTTTCGTGTTTTCCTACAGAAACACCCGGAAGATTTCGCTCAACCAGGAATGCAGACATACCGCCGTTGATTCCTTTTTCCTTATCGGTATAGGCAAATACAATGTAGATATCGCCGCGATCACCATTGGTAATGAAACACTTGCGGCCATTGATTATGTAATCATCACCATCTTTCTTTGCTGTTGTCCGGATTGCTGTTGCATCGGAGCCAGCCTGCGGCTCAGTCAGACAGAATGGATTGAAACCACCCGGAACTACAATATCCGCAACGTATTTTTTTTGCTCCTCGGTTCCGAAGATCATGGTAGGCGTAACACCCAGGCAGTTGTTGCCCATGGTAACGGAAAATCCTGCGTCTACTTTTCCGATCTCCTCACGGATGATGGACATCTCTCTTGCAGTCAGTCCCATTCCGCCGTACTCTGCTGGAATGTTCATGCAGTGCAGGCCCATATCAATGCCCATCTGCACGATCTCGTCCGGGATATAACTCTTCTCGTCGTACTCGCCCAGTCCCGGAGCAACTTCCTTTTCCATAAACTCTCTTACCATCATCTGGAGATCTTTTTCTGTGTCACTTAATAAAAAATAGTTATGCATTCGTTCCTCCTCTTACACGTTCCATATTGGTTATGCTTAATTTAAGAGCAAATTCCATGCCATGTGCATTGCTTATCGTTTTGCATGTAATAACGTCCATATAAACGCATTCCATTCATTTTTTATTGTGCAACCCCAACGATTTGCACAAGTGCAATGAAAGATTGTGCAATTTTTAACCTAATTCTGCACAACGTTCTATTTGCATTTTCATATTCGTTGGTCTATAATTACCTTTATAATTATGTATGTCACTACAAAGGAGATTTGATCAGCATGTCATTACCGATACCAAAACAAGCCAGCGCAGATTCCGCATGCTTTTCCGATAATCTTACCGACATCGGCATTTGCGTCTTTGACCAGAATGGAAAGTTTCTTTACATGAATGACTCTTTTCTGAAAATCCGCAATGTCACTCGTGCATTTTATGAGTCCCGTACTGCCTTCGATCTTCTCCACAACAAACTGATTGACAAGTGTGTTCTAGATTCTGTGCGTGAAAAGAAGATCCCGCTCTCTGATGTGCAAAATGTAGTTTCACCGGACGGTTCCTGCCTGAGGAAACAGCTAGTAACCGTCTATCCTATTTTTGACGAGGCAAATTCCATCAAAAATTACATTGCCTATTACCAGAATCTGGAATCCTTCATTGACTCCGGCACAACCGTTGAAGTCTCTGAAGATGATTCCTCTTCCTTTTTTATTGGAGACAGTCGGATTATTGCAGAGAATCCCACCTCCAAGGCCATGTATGCCAAAGCCCAAGAAGTCGCTGACACCGATGCAACCGTATTGATCACCGGGGAAAGCGGTACCGGAAAAGAAGTGCTGGCACGTTTTATCCACGCGTCCAGCAACCGCCGGGACCAGGAAATGATCACCGTAGACTGTACGGCACTTCCATCTGCCTTGGTAGAGGCAGAGCTGTTCGGCTATGAAAAGGGAAGTTTCACCGGTGCAAACCAGAGCAAAGCCGGCCTGATTGAGGCCGCTGACCATGGCACACTGTTCCTGGATGAGTTAAACTCGCTCCCGCTGGAACTCCAGGGCAAGCTGCTACGCACCATCGAAACCAAAACTGTAAAGCGGATTGGTTCCTTAAAATCCCGCCAAGTGGATTTCCGCCTCATCGTTGCTTCCAATGTAGACCTGCTTCAATGCGTAAAAAACAAGACCTTCCGCCTTGATCTGTACTATCGCATCAATGTCCTGGCCTTTCACATCCAGCCGCTGCGCAGACGTCTGGAAGACATCATCCCTCTTGCCCGGGCATACGAGAAGATCTTTCAGGAGCGGTATAAGCGGAACCGTGCGTTTTCCGCAAACCTCTACCGGGAAATGCTGGCTTACAGCTGGCCCGGCAATGTCCGTGAATTAAAGAATTTTGTAGAGCGGCTCGTGATCATGGGGCCGGAAGATGCCTTGCTCTCCGTAAAAAACATTGCATCCTTCCTTCCGAATTCCCAACAGGAAGATACCGGTTTGCAGGAAGCAGAGGCTGCTGCAGATCATTCCATACTTCCTGTCGGCATGCCGGAAGACATTCTTGCAGAATCCGGCAGTCCGGACAATACAGATCTCCCGCAGCCGTCAGCTCCACAAAAAAACTCACGATCCAGATCCTCTGATCCGGAAGAAGAAAAAGCTGCTATCATGGAAGCACTGCGCATCAACCAGAACCATAGAGAAAAAACCGCGGTGTACCTGCACATTTCTCGCCGTACCCTGCAGTACAAATTAAAAAAATACGGACTCCTGTAAATGTTCATATCATAAAAATGAGGCATATTCCAGCAGCCGGATCCCGGGGGAAAGGATCCGCACCGCTGCATATGCCTCATTTTTATTACATAGTTTCCTTTTCAAATGCCAGGATTGCCGCACCGTAGGCGCCCGCAAGCTGGGCGTCCGGGTGTGTCACGATCTGCCTTCCCAGTTCATGTTCCAGTGCACGGACTACGCCGGCATTCAGTGCTACTCCTCCACTCATGGCAATCGGTCCCCGGAATCCAATCCGGTTGCCCAACCCGGCAACCCGTTTTGCTACCGACTGGTGAATTCCGGCTGCCACATCTGATCGGGTCGCTCCTGCTGCCAGGTGCGAGATTACCTCGGACTCCGCAAATACCGTACACACACTGCTGATGCTGAGGGGTTCCTCTGCCTTTGCTGCAAGCTCTGCAAGCTCCGATGTCTGCACAGACAGAATTCCTGCCATCACATCCAGAAAACGGCCGGTTCCGGCTGCACACTTATCATTCATTACAAAGTTCAGCAGTGTTCCGCGCTCATTGATCTGCATTACTTTCGCATCCTGGCCGCCAATATCGATCACGACTCTGGCTTCCGGGATCAGATAGTGAATTCCTTTTCCATGACAGCTCAGCTCACTCGCCTGATCATCCGCACCGTGAAAGGTCATGCGCCCATAGCCGGTCGCCATAACCCTTGTAATCTCTTCGTGCGTGATTCCGGCCTCACTCAGAGCATCCGCAAAAACACGGTCCGGACCCTCTGATCCAATGCCAGCTTCAATCACCTTTCTGGCTGCCACGCGGGTTCCATCTTCCAGGATCACTGCCTTGGAAGAGGTGGACCCAATATCAATTCCCATTGTAAACATGTCATCTCTCCAGACTCTTTGTTTTCTTTAAGTTTCCTTAATCTTCTTAAATTCTGCTGTCAGTACCGGCAGAACCTCAAACAAATCTCCAACAATTCCGTAATCTGCCACAGAGAAAATCGGTGCATCCGGGTCTTTGTTTACAGCAATGATGGTATCCGAACCAGACATTCCCGCAATATGCTGAATCGCCCCGGAGATGCCGCAGGCAATATACAGCTTTGGCGCCACGGTTTTTCCGGTCTGCCCCACCTGGTGTGCATGGGAGATCCAGCCGTTATCAACTGCTGCCCTGGAGGCACCGACTGCACCGCCAAGTATATCCGCAAGGGCCTTTATGTAGGAAAAGTTCTCTGCAGAACCAACGCCATTTCCGCCGGATACAATAATCTCTGCCTCATCCAGATTCACGCTTTCTGCTACTTCCCGTACTCTCTTAATCAGTTCTACACGATTCTCCGGAATCTTCATCTGTTCCCGAATGATCTCACCGGTACGGCTTTCATCTGCTACAGGCTTTTTGAATACACCTGGACGCACCGTGCCCATCTGTGGCCTGGTATTCGGACACAGGATGGTTGCCATCAGATTGCCGCCAAATGCCGGTCTTGTCCATGCGATATTGCCGCTCTCTCCATCTAGGTCAATGGCAGTACAATCTGCAGTCAGTCCGGTTTTAATCCGGCAGGAAACACACGGACCAAGATCACGGCCGTTATTTGTTGCACCAATCAGAATTCCTTCAGGCTGGTATTTCTCGATCAGTCCAACCATTGCCTCACCGAACACATCTGTGTTATAGATGTTGTACTCTGGTGCATCTAACAGCAAAACCTGGTCCGCACCATATGCGATAGCCTGTTTTGCCGTTTCCTCTACGCCATTTCCGATCACAACTGCCACAAGACTGCATCCCCGCTTGTCAGCAAGATTGCGGCCCGGTGCTAACAGTTCAAATCCTACCGCTTTTGGTTTTCCTTCTTCCGTCTCCATGTAAACCCAGATATTTTTATTATTCTCAAACATGTCTTTTCCTCCTACACCAGATTTGCATCAGTCATAAGCTGCACCAGCTTTAACGCAGATTGTTCGCCTGTCTCTTCCTGGATTTTGACACCCTGCTTGTTATGTACCGGTGTAAAAGTTTTCTTTACCTTGGTCGGGGATCCCTTTAAGCCTGCCTTGCTCAGATCGATTTCCAAATCTGCCGCAGTGATTTCTCCAATCACAGCTCTGCCTGCTGCCATTTTTGAACGGATAGTAGGATAACGAGGCTCATAGGACGGTTTGGAAACAGTAACCAACGCCGGGATTGGGCACTTTAAGATATCATAACCTTCATCGTATTCCCGCTTTACTTCCAGATGCTCATCGTTCCATTCACAATCTACCGCATAGGTTACCCTGGCAAGACCCAGATGCTGCGCAAGGGACGGACCGACCTGGCCGGTATCTCCATCGATTGCCTGTTTTCCGCAAAAGATAAAGTCAAAAGGTGCTCCTTGGTCTTCCTCCATTTTTTTCACAGCGCATGATAAAATGTAACTTGTAGCCAGCGTATCAGAACCGCCAAACGCACGATCCGTGACCAGAAACGCCTGATCTGCGCCTACCGCAAGGCAGGATTTCAGAGCCTCTTTTGCCTGTGCCGGTCCCATGCTGACTACCGTAATTTTTCCACCTGCCTTTTCTTTTAAACGCACTGCCATCTCCAGGGCATAAGCATCAAATGGATTGACAATACTAGGAACTCCCGCACGGATCAGGGTATTGGTAACCGGATCGATCTTAATCTCTGTCGTATCCGGAACCTGTTTCACACACACTAAAATATTCATGCTCATTCTCTCCTTTGCACGTTGATGCCCAGTTAAACAGCAACTTTCATGCCAACTGGTTCTTCCTTGTCCCAAAGGATTTCTATTTCCATTTTGTGCATTTTATCCCATTCTATTTTCACTTTGTGCAATTACAAAATGTGTATTTTGTGCAATTATGTATCTTGCACATCTGTATTTTCACAATTTTCCTGTTCTTCAGTCCCATTTGCATTTCACTCACATCTTTTTCATATCCATTTTCGTTGTATTTTTCACTTATTCTGCTATATTCTTCCCATACAGCCTAATCGGCATGATTTTTGCTTTATATATCAGTAAGTAAAAAGCGCTTACAATTTTTATTACATACAGGAGGATATTTTATGGATGATGCCAACATCTTACAGAGCTTCTTTTTTACTCAGATTAACCGGAATCCTGATCAGGAAGCTGTATATGATTTTGAATCCGGTGCGCATTACACTTACCGCGATCTTGGAGTCCGCGCCTGTCGCCTGGCCAACTTTTTAAAACACGAACTGAAAATACTCCCCAATGATCGGATTGCCATTTTGTCCAAAAATGACATGGTCTATATTGATACCTTCTTCTCAACCATTTATACCGGCGCCATTACAACAACCTACAATGCTCATCTGCTGCCAGAGGAACTTGCCTGCATGATCCACAATGAGCAGCCCAAAGCTATTTTTTACGAAAAAGAATACGAAGACAAACTGCTTGCCATTGAATCTAAAGTTACAATTCAGCACTATATTCTTCTGGACGGAGAAGAAAACCCCTTTGGCCCGCATCTTTACCAGCAAATTATGTATTACTACAACACACAGTCGCCCTGTATCAAACTAAATGACCTGGAAAACATTATCCTGCTGATGCATACCGGCGGCACCACCGGCATCCCGAAAGCTGCGATGCTCTCCTGCCGGGCCATCTACTTCAATGCAGTCGGACAGCAGAATACATGGAATCTCACCAGCAAAGACAGCACAATTGCCTATCTTCCCATGTTCCATACCGCAACCTGGAACACGCTGGTTCTTCCCATGCTCTATGCCGGAGGCCGTGTCATTATTATGAAAAAATTCCAGCCTCAGATACTCATGCATCTGATCGCACAGGAAAAAGTTACGGTCATCTGGGGTGTACCCAGCACCTACCGCCGCCTCATGAACGATCCAGACTTCATGAAAGCTGATTTTTCATCTATTGTATGGTGCCGCTGCGGTGCAGCACCGCCATCCAGTGATGTTATGGAACAGTACTGGGAAAAGGGAATTACATTCTGCAACGGTTACGGAATGACAGAGACAAGCCCGGGCACACTCTCCATGCCCGCCGGATCCATGACGCTGGATGATATCCGTGCCAAACATACCTCCTGTGGCAAACTGATGCCGTACAATGAGGCAAAGATTATCGATGATAACGGAAAAGAAGTTTCGGATGGAACCCCTGGTGAACTATTGTTCCGCGGAAATCTGCTCTTTTCCGGCTACTGGAACAATGATGAAGCTACGCAGGCCGCCATGCCGGACGGCTGGATGCACACCGGCGATATCGGCCTGAAAGACAAAGACGGATTTTTCTATGTGATTGGCAGAAAAAAGCACATGTTCATCAGCAACGGAGAAAATATCTACCCCGCAGAAATTGAAAGCCAGCTGTTTGAGTTCCCAGCTGTCGCAGATGTCTGTGTTATTGGCGTTCCGGATTCCCAGAAAGGGGAAGTCGGCAAGGCGCTGATTGTCCTGAAACCGGGCATGACTGCAACCGTTCAGGAAATCCGGGATTTCTTAAAACCCCGTCTTGCAACCATCCGCATTCCGGTATATATCCAGTTCGTGGATTTTCTGCCCAAAAATGCAGCGGGAAAAACCTCGCTTCCCATCATCGCAAGCCTATATGGGCACAACGAATAAAAAGAAACTCAGCGATTCACATCCGCATTCTGGCTCTCCGGTATCACCGGGAGCCGGCCGCGGAAAAACCGCTTTTTGAGTTCCTTCCAGCTGAAAGGAATGATCGGGTAAATATAGCTCTTGCCGGCAATTGTCTTATTGAACACAATCGCGCAGACTGCGATCACAAATCCCGTGATATACCCCCACACATCAAACACCGCCGTGAGCAGCAGCAAAATGACACGCATGAATTTCAGCGCATAACCAAGCTCAAAACTGGACTGGCTGTAGTTTGCGATAGTCACAAAAGCCATGTACAGCATCGTCTCCGAATTGAACCACCCGGATTTCACGGAATACTCGCCCAGCACAATACCGGCAATAACGCTTAAGGGCGTGGTCAGCATGTTTGGTGTGTTGATGGCCGCCAGCCGCAGACCATCAATCGCAAACTCCAGAATCAGAAGCTGGAAGATCAGCGGCACATAGGTTACATCGGAAAGCTTGGTGAACGCCAGCCACTCAGGCAGCGCGTCCGCGTGCATCATGCCAAGCAGCCAGGTGGGTGTAAGAAGCAGGCAGAGAATGGCCGTCATCATGCGGGATAAACGCAGGTAAGTACCGGTCACCGGCGGGAAGTAATAGTCATCCGCTTCCTCAATGATATCAAACACAGAGGAAGGCAGTACCATGGCCGCCGGAGAGTTGTCCACCAGAATTACGATATTCCCCTCCAGAATGCAGGCCGCTGCTGTATCCGGCCGCTCGGAAAACTTAAATTTCGGGAAGGGGTTATACCATTTGTGCGGAAAGATTCCCTCCGCCAGGCTCTCCTGATTCATGGTCAGCGCGTCCACCTGAAGGTTTTTAATCCGGTTCCGGATATTTTTCAAGAGCGCCTCATCCACTCTTCCTTCCATATAACAGACTGCAATATCGGTATGAGAACTGTTGCCTGCGGACAGAATCTCCATAATCAGCTTCGGATCCCGGATCCGGCGGCGGATCAGCGCCGTGTTAAAGATCAGAGTTTCCACAAAGCCATCCCGGGAACCGCGCAGCACCTTGTCCTTTTCCGGTTCTCCCACACTCCTGGCCGGGTAGGTACGGCAGTCCAGCATCAGACACTTATCATACCCGTCTATGAGCACCGCCGTAATGCCGCTTAAGAGCTGCACAATCATATCTTCCTCATTTGCGATCAGCCCCACTTCCCCGTAAGGCATATATTTCTTGGAAAACCCATGGGCGTCCGTCGGCATATCTTCTGGTTTGATGCTCCACCAGGCCTGCAGAACCTTCAAAAGGACTTCATCCTTCGTCAGTCCGTCCACAAACAGCAGACAGCCTTTCTTTCCACCTATGGAAATCACCCGGTAAACCACATCAAAATTCTTTTCCAGACTCAGCGTCTGTTTCAAATGTTCCAGATTATCTTCCAGATTTTTTGAAAACTGCATGGTATTCTGTCACCTTTCCTTGTTTTGTGTCACTTACAACGTACCTTTCCATTTAGTATGTGAGAATTCCCCTCACTTATGCGTGGGGCATTCTCATGAAAGTTGCACAAAGAATCTTTCGTTTTTGGACCTAAAAAAAAGTTTTTCTGTCACATTTTTAGTTTTTCTTTATAGTACAAACGAACGTCTTTGTGTCGCGAACGCGTGTATACAATTTGAGCAGTTTTCCCTCTCCAAAGTGCACAATCTTCTTAAAATTGCACAATATTCCTTGACGGTACCTGGATTTGATGCTATAGTGTGTTTTGTAAGAAAGACATGAGCGCCATCACTCCGGCGCCTTTTATTTTCTTAACTGGTATGGGGATACCAAGCGAAGACTGTATTGTGTAACGGTTTTTGATCGTGACCAGGAGCTGCTTTCTGTGGGGGAAAAGCGGCTCCTATTTTTTTATGTTTCTGATGATCTTCTTCTCCCTTTCCTTGACATAAAATTAGCCGAATGCTAATATAATTTCAGAAGTTATCCAGAGTTATGAACAGTTATCCAGTATTATAAAAGTTATCCAGAGTTATGAACAGTTATCCATTTATAGTAAGGAGGGTTCACAGGTGAAACGCGATAATCCATTTACTCTTACCTTTGGAAAACAGCCTATCAAATACATCAACCGATATGAAAGCACCGATAATATCCTTTCCACATTTGAGGCCAGCAATCCAATCAGCCAGACCTATCTTATCAGCGGTATCCGTGGAAGCGGCAAAACCGTACTCATGACCTCTGTGGCCAATCAGCTCCGTAAATCAGATGACTGGGTTGTTGTTGACCTCAATGCCACGCAACCTTTACTTCAGGAATTTGCCATGCGTCTGACAGATGCCAGTAAGCATATCCCCAATATTTTTGAAAAAGGATTTGAAATTTCCGTAGCCGGTTTCGGCCTTGGATATAACGGTGCCATGGAAGATCACGACAGTGTGAGCAAAATCGAAACAATTCTTGCAAAGCTGGGTAAACAGCATAAAAAAGTCCTGATTACCATTGATGAGGCCGTGGCCAATGAAAATATGCGCGTTTTTGCCAGCCAGTTTCAGATTTTTGTACGAAAAGACTATCCGGTCTTTCTGATCATGACGGGGCTCTACGAAAATATTTATGAAATCCAGAATGATCCAGTATTGACATTCCTGCTCCGCGCCCCCAAAATCATCCTTGGCCCCCTTGGCATCAATCAGATAAAAAACGAATATCAGGATATTTTCCAGATCGATGATGAAACATCCAGACAGCTGGCAAATATCACCATGGGCTATGCGTTTGCCTTCCAGGCTCTGGGAATGCTGTACTGGGAGTACCGTGATGAGAAACCGCTCGACTGGATTCTGCGCGAACTGGATGGACTTCTGGAAGACTTTGTTTACCAGAAAATATGGACAAATCTGTCCCCTCTGGAAAAGCAGATCATCGCAGCCATGCCGGATCAGGGTGCAAAGATAAAGGTAAAAGAGCTCTGCGATAAACTTGAAATCAAAGGAACCACCTTTTCCAAATACCGGGAACGCCTAATCAACAAGGGCGTCTGCACTGCACCGGAATACGGGTATATCGCACTGTCCCTGCCAAGATTTAAAAATATTACTGCATCTTACGACATAGAATCGTAGTCATTTTGATGCTCCGGCAACTTTATATTTCTATAGAAAACACTTGTGATTTCATTCCAAAAATGCTACCATTAAATATCATGCGGAGTTTTGCTCAGGCAAAGCTCCTTTTTTTTGAAACCTAACGCAATACAGGGAGGAAACAACCATGGCACTGATCATTCCAGCAAACTATGATCCCCATCTCACCGTTCGTGAGACTCAGGAAGCGATCAAATACATTCGCGACACATTCCAGAAGGAATTCGGCAAGGAGATGCACTTGGAGCGTATCTCCGCACCGCTGTTCGTTACCCAGTCCAGCGGTCTGAACGATAACTTAAACGGCGTAGAGCGTCCGGTTCAGTTCGACATCGCCGCAATCCCGGGAGAGACCGTTGAGGTCGTACATTCCCTCGCAAAATGGAAACGTATGGCGCTGAAAGAATACGGCTTTAATCCGGGCGAAGGCCTTTACACAAACATGAATGCCATCCGACGCGACGAAGAGCTTGACAATCTTCACTCCTGCTATGTAGACCAGTGGGACTGGGAGAAGGTCATCACCAAAGAAGAACGCACCATCGAGACCCTGGAATCTACCGTGCAGACCATCTTCAAAATCATCAAGCACATGGAGCATGAGGTATGGTACAAGTATCCGCAGGCTGTAAAGCATCTGCCGGAGCACATCACCTTCATCACCACCCAGGAACTGGCAGACCGCTACCCAGATAAGACTCCAAAAGAACGCGAGAACCTCATTACCAAAGAATACGGCTGCGTCTTCCTCATGAAGATCGGTGACAAACTCACCACCGGCGAGCCGCACGACGGACGCGCACCGGACTACGATGACTGGCAGTTAAACGGTGACATCCTGTTCTGGTATGAGCAGTTGAACTGCGCACTGGAAATCTCCAGCATGGGTATTCGTGTAGATGAAAAGTCCTTAGAGGAGCAGTTAAAGAAAGCCGGCTGCGAGGAGAGAAAGAACCTTCCGTACCACAAGATGCTGTTAAACGGCGAGTTGCCGTACACCATCGGTGGCGGTATCGGACAGTCCCGTCTGTGCATGCTGCTGTTAGACCGCGCCCATGTCGGCGAGGTACAGGCAAGCCTGTGGCCGGAGGATATGAGAAAAATCTGCAAAGAGCATAAGATTGTGCTGCTGTAAGGCAGAGCGCAAAAAGAAGCCACCCGGCGAATTCCAATGCCGGATGGCTTCTTTTTCTATTCCATATTATTTATTCTCAATATCGAAAATCATATCCACTCTTCTCTGATGGCGGCCGCCTTCGTACTCGTTGTCCAGCCACTCATCCACGATCATCTTGGCCATCTCCACGCCTACCACGCGGGCACCAAAGGTCAGGACGTTGGTGTTGTTGTGTCTGCGGGACATTCTCGCACTGTACGGCTCGCTGCAGGTGCAGACTAATACTCCTTTTACCTTGCCTGCTGCCAGGCCGATACCGATGCCGGTACCGCAGATGGCAATGCCGTAATCTGCTTCGCCGGATGCTACCGCACGGCCTACTTTCTCGCCGTATACCGGGTAGTCGCAACTCTCGCTGGAATTGGTGCCGAAGTCGATGACCTCGTAGCCCTTCTGCTCTACATATGCCTTGATGGCTTCCTTCATCTCCACCGCGGAGTGGTCATTTCCCATAGCAATTTTCTTCATGATTTTCCTGTTTCCTGCCTTTCATTTTAAATCTATTCCAATATCTGGTATTCTCCCCAGTACATCACTTCGTTGTTACCATTCATGCGTTGCGCAAACTGCAGCAAATTCCACAGATGCCTCGCATTCCAGATTAGTAACTCTTAGTCCAGCCTTGCGTTCTTGCCCATGAGCAGCAGATCCACAATAGTCAGAGCCGTCATGGCCTCCACCACAACAACTGCTCTCGGCACTACCACCGGATCGTGGCGGCCCTTGATGGCAATCTCTACATTCTCGCCGTGGTTGTTGGCTGTCTTCTGCGGCTGCGCGATGGACGGAGTCGGCTTGAAAGCCGCCCGTAGCACAATCTGGCTGCCGTCGCTCATGCCGCCTAAAATGCCGCCGGCGTGGTTGGTTTTCTTTACCACCTTGCCATAAGCATCTACATAAAACTCATCGTTATTCTGGGAGCCCAGGGCTTTCGCTGCCGCAAAGCCGTCTCCAATCTCAAAGCCCTTGACCGCGCCAATGGACATGATGGCTCTGGCCAGGCTGGCATCCAGCTTGTCAAAGACCGGCTCGCCCACGCCCACCGGCATGCCGTCCACCAGACACTCTACCACACCGCCCACGGAATCCTGGGCCGCGATCATGCGCTCTAAGAACTCCGCAGTCTCTTCTGCCGCTACCTTATCCGGCATATTCAGGCTGTTGTTGTCCCGCTCAGATAAGTCGAAACGCTTTGGATCAATCTCAAACTCACCGATACTCTTCACATAAGCGTTTACGGTAATGCCATAGTGAGCCAGCAACTTGCAGGCTACCGCTCCTGCTGCCACCCGGGCAATGGTCTCGCGGGCAGAGGAACGTCCGCCGCCCCGGTAATCGCGAAAGCCGTATTTCTGCTCAAAGCAGTAATCCGCATGGCCTGGACGGTATACGTCCATGATCGCGCTGTAATCTTTGGAACGCTGGTCGGTGTTACGCACCATCATGGCAATGGGTGTGCCAGTGGTCTTTCCCTCAAACACACCGGAAAGAATCTCTACCTGGTCTCCCTCGTTTCTTGCAGTGGCAAACTTGCTCTGCCCCGGCTTTCTTCTGTTTAAATAAGTCTGAACATCCTCCTCACAAAGCGGAAGCCCCGCCGGGCAGCCGTCGATGGTGACACCAACGCCTTTCCCGTGAGACTCCCCCCAGGTCATAATGCGGAAGATGGTTCCATATGTGGATCCTGCCATATTCTTCTCCGTTTTTCTCATTTTGTCCGCATGCCGGTTTCCTCCGTGCGTCATGCACCCTAGTATAAAAGCAGATCAGTCGTCTACTTTCACAATAATGCAGCTGTTCGGCTCATTGCACTTGATGGCATTGGAGCTCATGATCAGCAGCTTTTTCTCATAATCAATCTTAAAGAAGGTAATGCTGTTGCTTTCATGGTTGATGACTGCCAGATGCCTGTCATCCGGGAATACGGAAATATCCTTCGGATACTCACCGCTGATCGGCAGACAGCAGAGCATGGTTAAAAGTCCGGTCTTCTCGTCGCGGCTGTAAACTGCTACGCTTTCATCTCCTGCGTTGCTGCAGAACATATGCTTCTCATCCGGAGAAAAACGAAGGGAGCAGGCAGCCGCCAGGGAGCTGTGCTTCTCACCCATGGTGGAGATAGTCTGAATCTTCTCCACATTCGGCACACGGTCACCGGTCTCATAGGTAAATACATCAATAACATTCTTCTGCTCGTACATTAAATAGAAGAATTTGCCATCAGAGCTGAAACGCAGGTTACGCGGAGCGGACTCCATCTCACACGGAATGGTGTCTACCTGTACCAGATGCTCGTCCTTCTCGCTGAAGCGGTAAATCTTCACCTGATCCAGTCCGGAATCCACGATCATGACAAACTTGTTGTCCGGGGTACGTCTGCAGCAGGTAACATGCGGACGGAAATTACGCTCAGCCACACTGCCGAGACCCTTGTGGAACACACCATCTACGATTTCGCCAACGCCTCCGTCTTTTCTTAAACGGAGCACCGTTGCCTTACCGTCATGGAAACCGGATACAAACACATAGCGGTCTTCCTTATCCATAGAGAGGTGGCAGGCTCTCATACCCTTGGTCTTTGCGCTGTTTAAACGGGACAGGCTTCCGTTCTCCAGAATGCGGAATGCCACAACGCCCTCATCCGCTACCGAATAAAGAGTCCGGTTATCGTTGGAGGCCGTCACATAAGAAGAGTTGTCCACTTCCACTTCACAGCGCTCCTTAAATGTTCCTTTTTCCACATCCACATCATAGACGGTGATTCCTTTTGCTTTGCCATTATATGAATAGGAACCGACATACGCCATATACTTTCCTTCTGAAGCCATCACTCTTCCTCCTGTTAGATCGCTTAAATTTTCTGTTTAAAGTCAGAATTTTTACCCGGTCCGCGTGCAAAAACACACGGACCGGCAACTATTATTCAGCATACCACAGATTATTGAAAAAATCTATTCTGAATCTATTGACATACCGATATTTTTCAGTATAATTGAGCTTGTTTTGTGTTTACTAAAACTAAACTTTGAAGTGCATTTTACATTCATTTAATATTTCTAAACTTTTCGGATAGTATGATACCAGGGTCAAAAGGTCAGAAGTCCGATGCAAGCTTGCTTGCAGGAGGATTTTGGACCTTGGGACCCGCAAAAACATGAGTAAGCAGCCATTTTTCGTAACTGTTCAGTACCCTCACAGTTACGGGCAAAAATCCATTGAAAATTGCCTTCGGCAATGGGATTTTTGCC
>NZ_JBBMFJ010000026.1:0-60562 GCF_040096075.1 Ventrimonas faecis | reverse complement strand
AACTGCCAGCAGATAAGTTTCTGCTGGCAGGAAAAATTTATATTTTTTCAATTGTCTACTTGACGGGGAGCAGTTCAGGTGCGACAGCCCCTTTGTGTTGTAAATCTAAACCTTTAAAATTCTTCTAAAATTTAGATTCCGTCATCAACAAGATCTGTGGTGAGTTCATCATTTACATTATCTTCAGCAGTGATGAAGACTTTAGAGTTATCCCAATCTTCTTTCAGCTTGTTTCCTGCCGCATCGGTAAGTGCAGACTGATCAGAATCAACAGACAGAGTCTTGTTGTTGGTGTACATCTTGATGACTTTCTCATCTACATAGTAATACCAATCATTACCATCTTTAGCAGCAGTCTTATTCTTAACAATAGAACCACTGGTATTTAACAGATAGTAGTTGCTGGTAAGACCCTTAACGATCGGGTTGCCATCCTTATCAAGAACCCGATTACCATCAGTATCCTCTTTGTAATTCAGCTTACCAAGAGTACCAACGTAGGAAACAGTATCCTCATCCTTGTTCTGGTCAGATTCGCTGGAGTAGTTTGCTCTCAGAACAGCGCTGCTAACTTTGTGAACATTTACAGAAGCAGTAGAACCGGTATCGCCATCTGCATAAACAACAATGTACTTATCATCGCTGCTAGCTTTCAGCTTCATACCAAACTGGTAAATGTACTTACCGTCATCAATACCGTTCAGACCACGACCCTTGCCTTCAGCACCGCCGGTCTTGCTAAACTGGAAGGAATAGCTGTCGCCATCCAGAGAAACAGTGGTGTTGCCAGTCTTCATAGCACCGTCACTATCCTCATCGTTACCAAAATAGTACAGCGTATCAGTGGTCTCTTTACCGAAGTAATCATCACCGTCTTTGAAGTCTCCCTCATGTTTTAATGCATCATCGAGATCATCAGAATCCATATCTCTTGCCCACATCTTGATGATGTTGCCCTTATTGTCTACACGCAGAGCGCACAGACCGGTCATCATAGCACCAGCTTTGTTGCCAGTCGGAGCGAAGCCATAGTATTTACCTTTGATCTTTTTGATCTTACCAACATACAGTTCACCATCACCGTCTGCGTAATACCATCTTTCGTTCTCGTCCTCAGCATCACCCTTAGCGAAGGTTTCGTCTTTACCATACTCTTTGAAAGTATTGTCATCGCCATCTGCATCCGGAGCAACTACTTTGAACCAACCCTTAGTAGAACGAGCACCGTCCTCTGGGCTGTTGAAGTAACGCCAGTTAGATGCGGTAGAACCATCACCACTACCAGTAGCAACAGTCCACTCATAGGTCATAACACCACGGTTATCAAAACCATAGTACTTACCGTTAATCTTCTTCTCTAAGATATCGCCCTCAGCATCTTCGTTGTGTTTACGCTTCTCACCGTTGGATTTGAAGTTGAACCAATAATCGTAATCATCGTCCTTCTCCTCATCATAAACGGTAATTTTCTGCCAACCAGTTTTCAGAGCACCATCTTCCCAAGAACCCATGTAGTAAGTTGCAGTTTCCCAATCAGAGTCATCCATAGCCAGGGTAGCGTCATCTTTGTTTACCCAGCCATACAGCATCTTACCATCCTCATCGAAAGCATATTTTTTGCCATCGATAACTTTGAATTTGGTGCTTCCAGTGCTTTCGCTTGCCTTGTAAGCTTTACCACTGGACTGCATGTAGTAGTAACGATACTCAGCCGGATCATCATCATCCTGATCTTCGTTAACAACCTTAACCCAGGTATTGGTAACCATAACACCGTTGCCATCTACATAGTAGGTATTGGAATCATCCTCAATGAGTTTATCGGTAGCCATTGCGCCACCCTCTTCGGAATCCAGCCAGAACCAGTTGTCTCCAGATTTCTTCCACTCGTCCTCAACTTTGTTGCCATCTTTGTCGTAGTAGTACCAGGTACCATCTTCCTCAACCCAACCCTGAGCTGCGAAAGAAGTCATAGCACCACCGATAGCTAACAGAGCTGCTGCAGATGCAACTGCAACTACTTTAGTCTGCTTTCTCATAATGAATGCACTCTCCTTTTTACTTTTTTGAATTTGCTACGAAATTCCTAAATTGCATTACGAGACGATTATACTTCCTATAAGGCAAATTATTGACAGGAGCGGAGTCTGAAAGCAATGGAATGAAAGAAAAAAATTCCATTGTTTAAAAAGGGGAAAAACGTTATAATCGAAGCAGTATAAATGTATGAAGTTAAGTGGTTGGGAGAGACAAATGAAAGATAATCAGATCAGATTGCCTCAGTTTCTGAAATCTGTTGATATATTGATAAAGAAGATGACAAAGGAGGAACTGGAGGCCTTTGTACATGAAATGGCCCGAATCTTGCCGGAATCACAGCGAAGCCTGTTTGAAGCGAAATTAAAGGAAATTCAAAATAGCATGAGCGTAGGTAACGACAAGAGCGGATTGTCTGGGGATTCAGAAAATGAGAAAGAAATATGGAAGCGTGAGATTCAGGATATCTTGAAGAAACTTACAAAAATTCAGGATGGAGAAGACCGCCTTGACAGTGAGTATAACGAAGAATGGGATGATTGGTACAACAGTGAGGATGAGGAGTTTGTCTTTTCTGACCCAAATCAGATTCTGGAGGGGGTCCGCCAGGCTATTCAGATGGTTCATACCTGCATTGATCGGGAATTTATGGATTCGAGCGTGATGGAACTGATTGAGCAGCTGTCACTGCTCGAGATTTTTGTGGCCGGAGATTATCTGGAGTGTGATGGTTCGCCACTGTCACTCCAGGATCTTTATCTGTACGATTTACTGAAGGGTGATTATAACAGGCTGGTAATGGAATGCCTGTATCTGAATTATATAGGAAGTAAACCGACAGTCCGGGTGAAACAGCTGTATGCCATGATTGAAAATATGGAGGGCGGTCAGCCGGTTCGAATTGAATCACTGATGCAGATGGGAAACGGAGAATTGCCCGAGTTTGATATTTTTCTGAACAGCTGGATTTCATTTCTTGGAAAACAGACGGGACGGCGGGCAGAACGTCTTCTGAACGAAGCACAGTCGTTGCTGTCTGATGATACTGCAATGCTGGAAAATGCCAGAACATATGCAAGGGAACATCCGTCCCTTTTCCTTCAGTATCTGGAATGCAAGGGAAAGACTGGAAATAATGGGAAATCGGACAGGGCAGATAAAAATGGGCAGGAACAAGCCAGAACCATGATAACAATTGGCCTGGAGGCACTGAAGCAGATTCCATCTGACTATAAGATCAGGAGTCAAATTGCGCTTCGGACTGCAGATTATGCCAATCGCCTGCAAAATGTGGAAACAGCAGAACAGTGCTGGCTGGAGGCCTTTCAATCGGATTCTTCCATTGTTAATTATATGCGGCTTCGATTTGAAGTCCGGGATTGGAGGCGATATCAGAACAAGGTTCGAACAACCATCGAAGAGCAGTTTCAGAAATCAAAACAGAAAAGAACAGAATTTATCGCGGGGGAGTGTCAGCGCAACGCGCTTTCATGGTATGATTACTGCGTACTGATGTTCTTTGAGCAGGACTTTGAACAGATGAGAAAAAACGGAATGGCTACCAGTGCAGCGCTTGGCTGGTCAGCAACCTTTATGAAACAAGGCATTGCGCTGATGCTGCTTTTATTATATCGTGGAAATGCGCTTCCGGTGGGTCTGCAGGAGATGCAGGACAGGGTAATTGCGAACTGTCAGTTCCGGGCGGAGGAGTATGTGCAGGGACTTGAAATGACGGAAGGGGATAATCAGCAATTGTTTTTCCTGTTGTTTTCAGACTGGAAGCAGCAGGTGTCCCTGACAGAAACGCAACAAAAACAATGGCTGAAACGGATTGATGTCTGGCTGGCAAAACGTGTGGAAGGAATTATGCAGGCCAATCGCAGAAACTATTATGAGGAGTGTGCCGCATTTCTGGCCGCATTATGTGAAGTATTGCAATCCAATGGAGAACAGAGGGCAAAAGAAAAATATTACGAGAGATACAGAAAACTGTATCCGAGACGTCGCTCTTTCCTGGAGGCCATGCGCAGTTATGGGATGCAATAGTGGCGCTTAAAAAGCAAAAGACTAAATAGATGAGGAGAACTTATGGAGAAAAATACAGTTGCGAACAGAACCGACAGCTTTGCGGAAACCTGTTCTTCTATTATCAGTGGAGTGATCAGTGTGTTTCTGGTATTTGCCGTGATTGCGGTGCCGTTGATTTATGACAAGTCTTATTTCAATATACTGGAAACAAAATACAAATGTTTTTACATGAATGCGCTGGTGATGCTGACCGTGCTTTTGCTTCTGGGCATTGTGATGCTGGTGATTGATTGGAAGGAGTTTCAGGGAGAACACGTGAAAAAGCTTTTCGCATCATTGAAACCGGCGAACTGGAAGCAGACATTCCGGTTTGCGGATACGGCAGTATTGATCTTCTGGCTGGCGTCGGCTATATCTACATTGCAGTCCGAATATCTCTACGAGTCGTTCTGGGGGAATGAGGGACGCTACAGCGGTCTGTTCCTTATGACACTCTATGTTGTGATGTATTTTGTAGTAAGCAGGCTTTGGCGCGGCAATAAACTTGTAATGCAGGCATTTTTTGCTGCAGGACTTATTGTCTGCTATGTTGGTATTACAGATTACTTCCAGCTTGATATCCTGCATTTCCGAGGGAAGATAAAGCCAGAGCAATCTACAATCTTTACTTCCACGATTGGCAATATTAACACCTATACGGCATATGTAGCACTGGTCATGGGCGCGGCCGCAGCAATGTTTGCCACTGCAAAGGGCTGGTTGAAAACATGCTGGTATTATCTGTGCATGGTGGTTGCATTTTTTGCGATTATTATGGGCTGCAGTGACAATGCTTATCTGGCCCTGGGTGCCCTGTTTGCGCTGCTTCCGCTGTTGGTATTTCGCAGCAGAAAGGGCGTGGTCCGGTATCTGGTTATGGCAGCAACATTCGCAACCGTGATCCAGTGCATTGATTTTATCAATCAGGCCTATGCGGATATGGTGATCGGGTTGGACAGCTTATTCCAGATTCTGGTTAATCTTCCCGGACTTCTTGCCATTGTGGTGTTATTGTGGTGTCTGACAGCAGCGGTTGCGCTTTACTTCCGCAAGCAGGAAAAGGCAGATGTAGCAGCATTGCTTGCCGGAAAAACACAGGAACAGAAAGAAAAATCCAAAGTTACACTGATTCGGATCTGGCTTGGCCTGATCCTTCTGGGGACAATCGTGCTTGTTATCATGCTGCTGGATGCAAATGCGCTCGGTAATGGCTCACGCTATGGAAGTCTCGGCAATTATCTGGTGTTTAATGATAACTGGGGAACCATGCGCGGATATATCTGGCGCAAGTCACTGGAACTGTATGCAGCATTCCCGTTTATGCATAAGCTGTTTGGTTTTGGACCGGATACTTTTGGAATCATGACAACCCAGTCCTTTATGAAGGATATGGTCGGAACGACCGGGCAGGTGTTTGATACTGCACATAATGAGTATCTGCAGTTCCTTCTGACAATCGGCCCAATTGGGCTGGCTGCATATCTGTGCTTCCTGTTTGGAAATGGCTGGAAGATGGCAAAGTACTGGATTCATCAGAATGCACACGGTCCGAAAATGACCGGAGCGGCAGGCCTGGCTGCTGAGAAGAGTGCCTGCGTAATAGGCTGCCTGTTTGCGGTGATCTGCTACTGCGCCCAAGCTCTGGTTAATTTAAACCTTCCGATTGCAACGCCAGTGATGTGGGTGCTTATGAGTGTAGGTGTGGCAAGCAGCAGGGATAAATGAAAAGTCTAATCCCCCAGCTATGCTGGAGAGAATGGAATAAGTGGAAACGGTGAGGATAACAAAACAAAGCCTCCTGTGATATGATGAGAATGGTGTCGCAAGCCAAACTCAAAATCAAAGGAGGCAGTCTAAACGGACAATAGAAGTTTATCACATACTCGATGGAAATGCCAGTATCACATAGTATTTATACCAAAATACAGAAAAACGGTATTGTATGAAAACAGTTTCCTTACTTCCTCTTCAGAATAAAAGGAAAGTATCCGGTCGCGTTTGTTTGTTACGATAACAGAAAAAAGTTCCTTGCCAGAATAAAGGATTGCTTTTCTGGCAGCAGCTTTTTTGATTATAGCATTTCTGGTGGTTGCTGCGAATGTTCTGGGACATGGGGAGTGCAGCGGTACGATCCAGCAGTACAGAAAAATAAAATTTTTAGCAGTTGTAATGTAAATATATCATAAAAACGATAATTCTGGATAAAAACGCCGGAAATTATCGTTTTTTTCTTTGAAAAACAAAAATAAATAGTGAAATAAAGTGAACGATTAAAAAGATCTCTTGAATTCCAGAAACTGGTATGATATAGTAATGATAGTATTCGAAAGAGAACGGATGTGATCAGGTGGGAGAATATACCGTGTTTAATTTACTGGCAGATATTATTTCATTGCTGCTGGCGGCGCAGGAAGGAATGCCGGGGCAAAAACTGATGAGCCCTGGATCAGGGCAGCTTTCGGCAGATATGGAACGGTTTGGTGGATATTTGCGAAAACTGGCAGAAGCGCTGAGCAGAGGGATTCAGTTACCGCCTCAGTTATACTGCCGTATTTGTGCAGATGCAGAACAGTGCATTCATCAGGGGGATTATGAAGGCGCTCGGATACTGGTGAAAGTACTGGAAACCGAGATTGGAGATTTCCGAAATTACTATAACAGAATGAAGTACAGTGGAGGTGCCTGGAAGAGTGTTATACAGATTCCACCACTGAATACAAATTATGAAAAAGTCAACATAAAAATATATCCGGCAGCGGCGGTTGACTGGCTGAGATGTTCTGGGAGGGAAACACTGCTGGAACGGTATGTGGCAGTAACGCCGGATATGGAAACCATGGAAAGTATTCGCTGTATTTATGTGAGAAAAGGAAGCATTCAAAACGTGTTGGAAGAGAAAAATGGACTGGACATAGCAGTATCACCTGTTTGTTCTTCCAGCACGATCAATGTTGTGGCAGATGCAGCCACAGAGATGACCTGGGCAGCAGATGAACAGAATGTTATGGAAAAGCGGATTGTGCGGATTGCAGAAGCAGCGTTGAAGCATGGATGTGACATTATCGCGTTTCCTCTGGCAACTGTGGAACCGAGGACGGTTATACAGCTTCAAAATCTATTAGAATCCTATGCGGAGAAGGCTGTTCTGCTGCTTTCACCGATGTATTATGAAGACTGTAGAAAGAAGGTTAAGGTTTTGGGAAAAAGTGGCCGCGTTCTCTACGAATCCGGACAGTATGGAGATGCGGGTGAACAGGCATTGCTGCTGGTTGACCGGTTATGTGGCCTGTTGGTGCCTGTACAGACACAAAAGCGCCAGTGCATGTGTTTAAACACTGGCGCTGGTGAATTTCTGGCAGAACTGTTTTCCAGACCGGAGGAATGGAAAAACTGTCCACAGGAGGCAGCGTGCAGCGGCATTTGTGAAGCATGTACCAGAGATCTTTGCTATTATGAGATTTCTGTGTTAAAAACGGAGGACAGTTTTCGGTATGAGTGTAACTACAGAACTGCATAGACGAGGACAAATGAGATGAGAAAAGAATATGAAATTACAAGATCAGCGTATCTGAATATAGACTGGGTGGAAAATAAGCGGGAGGAGATAAGCCACATCCTTTTGGAACAGGTTGGAAAATCGGATCTTGCAAGTTTAAAAAAGAGCCTGGAACAGAAAGAACAGTTTGATCAGGTCCTCCAGGCTTTTATGGAAAGCCTGGAGCCAGCCATGGAAGAACTGGCAAATCAAATCTTTGAATTAGGAACACTTTTTGAAATCTGGGAACAGTGTGAAGCCGTTTATAATATGCTTTTAAAGCTTCAAAAACTGGAAGCAGAATCATATGAAAATCAAACTCAGTACAAAGACCGTATTTTAAAAATTCTATGGGAAAAAGAGCCGATTCTTCACAGAGATTTGGCGGCAGAACTGCAAATGTCAGTCAGTAACCTGAGCAATGTTATGAAGCGAATGAGGAATATGGCAACCCCGCTGGTGGAGGAAAATGTAGTCGGCAGGAACAAGTTTTACCAGCTTAATCGGGACGGAAGGCGTTATATATTGGAAAGCTTGGGCGCGGGAGATGAGGAAGAAACTCTGATATATACACCACCGAAGAATTATGAAAATCTGGAGAAGCTTTGTTACGAAATAAAAGGAGAATACATAAAATTCGCAGAGTTATTTTCAATGGCGGAACGCGAAAAACAGTCGGAAGAAATTTGTTTATCTTATCAAACTGGTGGCAGCCAGAAGAAAAATACTTATTTACATAGAAAACAGAAAA
The DNA here is from genome assembly GCF_040096075.1 of Ventrimonas faecis. Lineage (NCBI taxonomy): Bacteria > Bacillati > Bacillota > Clostridia > Lachnospirales > Lachnospiraceae > Ventrimonas > Ventrimonas faecis. The sequence continues at coordinate 52,172 of NZ_JBBMFJ010000026.1, read as the reverse complement.
GTTTATCAAAACGACAAAAAAATGATACGTTATATAGACAGATGAATCAAATCAAAAGAAAGGAAAGCTTACAAAGCCTGGGTGATCAGAATGAAAAAAATATTGAACGAGATGGATTCTTTTATAAAGGCAGCGGGAAAGAACTGGAAGATTATCATGTTGAAATGTATTCAGGAAGATGCCGGAGAGGTGGATTATGATGGGAATCTGTCGGATGAGATTGCAGAGAATTTTCTTAACGTTTGTGACTTTTTAAGAGATGTTTTGCCACAGGAAAAATTCGATGAAGTAGAGAAAGTTCGTTCTTATTTTGGAAGAGACGATGCAGTTTTTGAGGAATTGCTTGGTTATGTAAAGGAAAAAATGACTGGATATTATCGCATGACAGCAATCCGAAAACTGGAGACAACATCACCTGATAAGGTATTGTTTGCATTGGAACAGATTCTGGAGAACTTTGTATTTCGTTATCACCCTGAGTTCTGTAGAAAAAAATATAAGGAATTGGGTTTTGCTGAATTGCAGGATTTATATGATGTGGCAATTACGCTGGACAGTCTGGTTACGTTTATGGTGAAATGCAATTATACAAAGGAAGCAATTAAGGATGCATTTGCAGCAATCACTTATCTAAGTGATACAACCTGCAAGTATCTGGCAGATGAAATAGATCAGAATTTTGAACAGCAAAGGATGGTAGTCATTCTTAACCAGCTGGAGAAGAAATAAGCCGGTTCTATTGGCAATACGGAAACCTGGGGCGGCGTAAAAAGGAAGTGCAGGAATGGGCAAGCAAAAAAATCAGGCCGCCCGGGGAAGAAGCGGGAAGACACAGAATAATTCACAGCCGCAGGGCTTTCTGGAAGTTTTATCTGGATTGGTTGCTATTGTTAAAAATCTGATTTTAGATATTAAGTTCATTATAGGAACATTTATGGGCGCAATAGCCTATTTTAGAAAATCTCCATCCGTGGTGATTTCTCTGTTTTTTACCCTGCTTGTGATAGTTTGCTGTATATTTGTCAAAAAACATAAGAAGAATGGGGTTGTTCGTTTGGCATTTGTGGCGTGTGGAGGAATCTGTTTTGCAGGGGCGGGAATCTCTGCATTTGCAGCTACAGGTCTAATAGAAATTCGTCCTACGTTCATCGAAAAAGATGCAAAGGAAGGAGCAGAAAACAACAGGGATCTATCTTCTGGTCAATCCCTGTACACCTCTGCAGAGGAACGCGCTCTTCGTTCTACGGAAGCTCCGGATGCTGCATATGAGCCCATGGGGAATGAGGTACAGCCGAATGTGATGTCCTGCCGGGAACAGCTTCTGGAAGCAGGAAAAACAGCCGGATTAACTGGAAGCAGAGAAAGCTTCGCAAGCTTTCAGGGCCAAATCCTGCGTATGGCAGATCTTTGCGGTCAGGAGTCGAATTATGCGGCAAAAAATTCGAAAGACAGTTCCAGGGCTGCAAAAAATGCAGATGAGGCAGACCGGCTGACAAACGAGTCCTATTATAATACTGAGGAAGGCTTTGCATATGCAGTCCAAATATGTGAGCTTCGCAGGAAAAATTATGAAATGGCGCCGGCACTCAATACGGCTGGCCTGATGGGACATGCAGCCCTGGATTGCCTGTATTTTATGGGAATGGTCCGAGAGGATAATAAGAATTCCCATATGATGGATACTTCCATTTTCAATAAAGAAAATGCGATTTTGTATGGGGACATTGCTGTGGAAGGCTTTTTACAGGCAAGATCAAAAGCAATCCGGGCGCAAAATTATAGAAGCATGGAAGATGCCAATTATGGCCTGGCACAGCTGTTTCATCGTCTGGGCGATGCCAGCGAATTTTTTTCAGTGGAGGAGACTGTTGTTTGCCTTGGTATTGCGGCAGTGTTTTATAGCGAATGTGCTGTGGATGATGAGGAAAGTTACGAAGATGGTTCTATTTCCAGCGAACAGTACAGTGCTGCAGAATACGCTGCAATTGTATTTGAAAAAATGGATGCAAAGTTGAAACCGCAGGATTGTTTCTTTTTGGAGGAGGCCGAAAAATATTATACTTACGCACTGCGTAATGAAAGCCTGGGCGAGGCTGGCCGAAAACGGCTTGAGGGTTATATCAGGACCGTACAGGAGAAAAAGAAACAGAAGGGCTTGTAAAGCATGGATCATTAAGCACTAATTAAGGTTTTATGCAGGAAATACAAGTTGAAACAAATACCCGTCTTTGACAGTGATATTTGGAAAAACACCGCAGAAAGGCTTGTTCTATATAGCTTTTCTGGCGGTGCTTTTTCGTTTTACAATATAGTCTTTTTTGATGTGAATTAAGAATTGTGTTTTTTTTATTATTTTTTAAAGATATTAAAAAGTTCTCAGGTAGAGAATATGCAGAATTGGTGGATTCTGTGTACTTTCAGAACAATCGTCATAAAATAAGCTAGTATCAGTTGGATTTTGTCGCATTTGTATTAATAATTGCATTTTTGGTTATAGCATAGGATTTCCAGCACTTCCAGCGCTTTTCTCACCGCAAAAGTTGCGAAAAAAGCCCATAGGTGTTATACTGTACAAAGGCTAATTCTGCGTAAGTGTGCGCCATAGACCGATCCGGAAAGGAGAACCCTACGATGGACAAACGTTATTCCGTGCTGATGTCTGTATACAAGAAGGAACGTCCGGAATATCTGCATGCGGCCCTCAAAAGCATGAAAGGGCAGTCGTGGAGGCCTTCGGAAATTGTTCTGGTCTGTGATGGTCCTTTGACAACAGAGTTGGAAGCAGTTTTGAAAGATACAGAATTCCGTTCTCTTTTAAAAACGGTAAGGCTGGAGCAAAATGCTGGTCTTGGAGCAGCATTGGCGAAGGGACTGCCGGAGTGTACCTGTGAATGGGTAGCCCGCATGGACAGCGATGACATAGCAGCATCGGACCGCTGTGAAAAGCAGCTATGCTATCTGGAGACATATCCGGAAACGGATGTCCTGAGCGGCACCATAGCCGAATTTCAGGGAGAGGCTCAGACAGAGCGGGAAGCGAAGCAAAGCATTGTCTCCAGAAAATGTGTGCCTCGGACCCAGACAGAGGTTGCATCCTATATAAAAATGCGCAATCCAGTCAACCATCCCTGCGTGATGTTTCGCAAGTCAAAAGTACTGGCTGCAGGTGGATATCAGCCGTGTCCATTGTTTGAGGATTATGACCTCTGGGTGCGGATGTACCAGAATGGATGCCGGTTCGCGAATCTTCCGGATACGCTTCTTTATATGCGTGTAAACGATATGCACCGGCGGCGCGGCGGGATATCCTATATAAAACCACTGATTTATTTTTGGACAGGCATGTACCGCAGGCAAATGCTCAGTTTTTCGCAGTATATATTTGTGCTGCTATCCAGAGTGTTAGTCAGCCTGTTGCCAAATGGTATACGGAAAATGATTTACGACAAGAAATTAAGGAATCACAATGGCAATGAAAGATAAAAAGACAAACAACAGTTTTGAGCAGTACAAGCGCATGGTGAAATTTACCGGATCAGCTGTCATCGTACTTTTGGAACTGGCCATCTACTATTATGTGTGGATGAATTATTACAACAAAAATATGACAGTAGCCTTCTGGAGACGCGGAAACTGGCTGATCGCGGGAGAATACCTGGCACTATCGCTGGTGCTGCACAGGCTGTATGGAGGTCTGAAAGTAGGTATCTATAAGTACTGGACACTGGTATATTCCCATATGATCTCCATTGTGGGAGTCAATGCCTTTTCTTATGTACAGGTTGTTTTGTTTGATAAAAAGATGCATAACCCGGCAGCATTGCTGGCTTTGACAGCAGCAGATTTTGTACTGGTTTTAATCTGGGCACTTGCTTTTAAAAAGCTGTATGCAGTGATGTTCCCAAAACGGAAGCTTCTTCTGGTCTATGGAAGAACGCCGATGTTCCATCTGGTGAACCGCATTGATACGCGTGATGACAAATACGAAATTGCGGAAAACGTGTCGATCGATATGGGACTGGAACGAATCATCAAACAGGCAGAAGATTATGATGGTGTCATCATCGGCGATATCCCGGCAAGAGCCAGAAACCAGCTGATGAAGCTCTGCTATGCGAAGAATATCCGGAGTTATACCGTGCCGAAGATCAGCGACATTCTTCTGCGTACATCGGTAGAACTGAATATCTTCGATTCTCCACTTTATCTGTCGCGAAACGATGGCGGTCTGGCATGGGATCAGGCTGTGGTGAAGCGAATTGAGGATTTGGTTGTTGCCGGTCTGATGCTGCTTGTTACCAGTCCGTTTTTCTTGATCATCGCATTTCTGATCTGGAATACTGATAAGGGACCGGTGTTCTACACACAGGAACGTCTGACCCTGGACGGAAAGGTGTTCCGCATTTATAAATTCCGGACCATGATTGTGGATGCGGAGAAGAAAAGCGGTCCGGTAAAAGCCGGAGAAAAAGATCCTCGTATTCTTCCGGTTGGACGTTTCCTGCGTGCAACCCGTATGGACGAGCTTCCACAGCTGCTGAACATTATCAAAGGTGACATGAGCCTGGTGGGACCAAGACCAGAACGCCCGGAGCTTGCACGCATCATCACAAAAAATATCCCGGAATTCGAGTATCGGCTGAAAGTGAAAGCAGGACTCACGGGATATGCGCAGGTGCACGGACGTTACTGCACAACCAGTTATGATAAATTAAAGCTTGATCTGACTTATATACGGAATTATTCCATCTGGATGGACTTAAAGCTGATCCTTATGACACCCAAGGTGCTGCTCATGAAGGAATCGACAGATGGTTTTGAGGAAGGACTGTGGGAAGACCCGGCTTTAAAGGAATAGAATGGATGAAGTTATGGGAAAAATATTAACGATAGTCGTACCGACATACAATGCGGAAAAATACCTGCGGGACAATCTGGAATCCTTTGATATTCCGGAACTGTTGCAGGATATCGAAGTCCTGATCATCAACGATGGCTCGACGGATCATTCGGTGGATATCGCCAGGGAATACGAGGCGCGTTACCCGGATACTTACCGGGTCATCACTAAGGGAAACGGCGGTCATGGATCCGGCATCAACTGCGGGATCGCCCATGCACGCGGAACTTATTTTAAGGTGGTCGATGCCGATGACTGGGTAGGCAAAGATGCTTTTGTCAGTCTGGTTAAGACATTAAAGGCAACGGATGCAGATGTTGTATATTCCGGTTTCCTGTGGACTTACGACCATGGGGAAGCCGATAAAGCTGCATTTCAGACAAAAGCAGAGATTGCAATTCCGTTTGAGGGGGTAGCGTATCAGAAAATCTATCCGTTTGATGAGATTGCAGACAAGCTGTATATGAAGATGCACAACATGACCATCAAAACCGAGATTCTCCGCGGTCACCAGATCCAGATCGACGAGCATTGCTATTATGTAGATACGGAATACATTACCTATCCGATCCCCTATGTCAATACCATTTGTTTTGTAGACGCGTTTGTTTATTATTACCGTCTCGGGCGGGAAGGACAGAGCGTAGGAATGGATAAGATGCAGAAGAATGAGCAGAACTACGATAAAGTCCTGGCATCGCTTCTGCACTTCTATCAGCAGCTTGGACAGGAAATACCTTGCACACAGGCCAGAAAGCAGTATATTGCAAGAATAATCGCGCGTGTGATTGCCGGAAAATTCAAGATCATGTTGAGTTTTCCGCCGTCTGCAGAGAAAAAACAGCAGATGAAGCAATATGACAAACACTTAAAAGAGCAATACCGCGATATTTATGACAGCAATATCAACAAGGCGGTATTGCTTCTCAGAAAGACGCAATACCATACATATTATCTGGCAAACATGCTGGTCAGAAGAACGTATTGGTAGAGAAAAGAACAGAGAGGTTTTTATGGACAAGATCGTATCGTTTATCATCCCGTCCTACAATGTAGAAAAATATCTGAATAAGTGTCTTACCTCTTTCCTGAATCTGGAGGTACTGGATTTGATCGAGGTGATCGTTGTGGATGATGGATCAAAAGACCAGACGGCGCAGATTGCCCGAAACTATATAGAACAGTATCCGAATGTGTTCCGCCTGATTTCAAAAGAAAACGGCGGACACGGCTCGACCATCAATGTGGGAACAGCAGCGGCAGCAGGACGTTATCTGAAGGTGATTGATGCGGATGACTGGGTAATTACTGAGAATCTGAAAGAATTTGTGGACAAGCTGGCAGTATGCACGGCAGATGTTGTTTTAAATCCATATCACCAGGTAGATATGATGACCGGTGAAAAGACTGTCTGGAAGATGTTTCTGGATCAATATGAAACCATCTATACCCTGGAAGATGTCGTGCGAAACTGGAAGAATTTTGACCGCTGTTTTGCCTTTCACGGAATCTGTTACAACCGGGAATTCTACCAGAAACACCGCTATGAACTTCCGGAAAAGATCTTTTACGAAGACCACGAATACACCACAATTCCGTGCTCCTATGCAGCAAGTATTTATCCGATGGATTTATACTTGTATCAATATCTGGTTGGAAATGCAGAACAGAGCGTATCGGTGACAAACCGGCTGAAACGCATGAGTCATGTAGAAAAGGTGACCGAAGATCTGATTCGGCATTACAACGCACATCCAGAGTTTTCGGGCGCAGCCAAAGAATATATTTACAAAAAAACAGAGGGAGTCATCCTGAGCTATTATGTAGCAGGCTGTATTATGAATCCAGATAAAAAGGCGGGTCGTAGAGACTGCGTGCGCTACAATGAGATGATCCGTAGCCTGAATCCGGAAATTTTCTCCAGAGTCAGAAAAAAATATCAGATTTACGAATGGATGAACCGATTCCATGTTTCACTACACTTATATGAGCAGCTTCTGCATTCTGGATTATACAATAAAATAAGAAATAATCAAAAGATTGAAACAGATAGTTAAGAAAAACGAATAGCTCGAGAGGAGTAAAAACAGAGCAATGACAAAAATGAAGGAGCGTCTGGAAGTGTTTCAGCACTACCGGCCATTATTAGAGCAGCTGGTTGTAAAAGATATTAAATTAAAGTACCGGAGAAGTTTTCTTGGATATTTGTGGAGCATCCTTAATCCGCTGATGATCATGGGAATTATGGTATTGGTATTTTCGAATATGTTCCGGTTTGATATAGAAAATTATCCGGTATACTTGATCATTGGACAGACAATTTTCAACTTTGTTTCAGATGCAACCAATCAGGCTATGTGGTCAATTACAGGAAATGCAGCCTTGATGAAAAAGACGTATGTTCCCAAATATATTTTCACATTATCCAGAGTAACCAGTTCTTTTGTAAATATGGTTTTTGCCCTTGGAGCGATGCTTCTGGTTTTTGTTATATGCAGAATCCGGTTTAACTGGAATATGTTGTTTATACCGGTGATTCTTGTGCAGGTATACGTATTTGCGTTAGGACTTGGACTTTTCCTGGCTTCCGGCACTGTGTTTTTTCGTGATATTCAATATATCTACGGAGCTTTCCTGACAGCATGGACTTATGCAACACCGTTATTTTATCCGATCGGTCAGCTGCCGCTGAAACTGCAGTGGCTCATCAAACATTTCAACCCGCTGTATTCCTTTATTGCGCAGTTTAGAACCATTGTGCTGAATGGGATGCTTCCAGATGTACGCCTGATCATTTACGGCTTTTTTGTGTCCTTGCTGATGATGGGAATCGGTACTCTGGTCTTCTTAAAGAGCCAGGACAAGTTTATTTTGTATATTTAATGCGATGAAAGGAAAGAAACAATGGATCAGGAATACGCTGTGCGTGTAGATCACGCAGTGGTACGATTTAATATGGCCTCTGAGCGAATCGATAACCTGAAAGAATATTTTGTCAAGTTAGTCCGGAGAGAACTCATGTTTAAAGAATTCCTGGCACTGAAAGATGTCAGTTTTCAGGTAGGAAAAGGTGAAGCATGGGGAATCATTGGAACAAATGGTTCAGGAAAGTCAACGTTGTTAAAACTAATCTGTGGAATTCTCAAGCCATATAAGGGCTCCGTAAAGATTAATGGCTCCATTGCCCCGCTGATCGAGCTTGGAGCAGGATTTGACGGCGATCTGACAGCTAGAGAGAATATTTTCCTGAATGGAGCAGTTCTGGGTTATGACAAGCACTTTATGCAGGCGCACTTTGATGAGATTGTAGACTTCGCTGAATTATGGAACTTCCTTGATATGCCGATCAAAAATTACTCATCTGGTATGGCCGCCCGTCTGGGGTTTGCAATTGCCACTATCGTGCGACCGGATATTCTGATCTGCGATGAGGTCCTGGCTGTTGGAGATTTTGCTTTCCAGCAAAAATGCGAACGCCGTATGACAGAAATGCGGGAAAATGGAACGACATTACTTTATGTATCGCACTCTATTGATTCTGTGAAGAGCGTGTGTGATCATGCGTTGTGGTTGGATCATGGGAATGTGAAGATGCAGGGGGATGTAGAGACGGTAGGGAATGCTTATATGGAAGCATTGCGATGAAGGAATGATGAACACATACGAAAATACTCTCAAAACAAAATATGAAAATAAAACTGGGAATGTCAAAACAGAAATCCCTGTAGAAGCAATTGTTCCTACTGTGTTAGATAATTTCAACCGGAATGAGAAATATACGTTTTATTACGATGAGACGAATTATTTTGGTAAATTTTGGGTTGAAGAAAGACAGAATATCCAGCCTTGCTTTAATTTCGATATAGATAAGGATTTTGTTTTGGCGGGCATTGTGACAAGGAATGAACACCGGCCTGTGGACAAGGAACAGCTTTGGCAGCGTCTCCATTTATCACCACAAGTAAAAGAATTAAAATTTAAAAAACAGTTTTCTATGCCGGATTTTGTGCAAACATTGGGAAAAGGAAGGGTGAATCAGTTCCTTCATTACATTGACGAACAAGGATATTATATCCATGTCGCACATGTAAATGCTTTTTATTATTCTATCGTAGATATTGTGGACTCTGTTTTGAGTTTGGAGGATATTGAAGAATATAAAGGAACAAATAAGTTGGATTTCCAGTATGAATTAAACCGAATCAAGGCACAGCTGTTTGAATTATTATATCCTCAGCGCGCAGCAGTTGCAGCATTGTTTTCTGCATATGGATATCCAGACCTCAAAAAGGAGAATATGGATGAGTTTAGTCATAAACTCGTAAAATTATTTGGATTACGAAGAGAATTGAGTATGGATCTGAAATTTTTGTCTGGGATGATTCAGAAAGCCGGGAAACAGAAAGATCTGGTGTTTTTGGAGAAAAATATACCAAATGTATTAGTGGAGGATTTGGCATTTTTATATTTTCATTTTATAGCATTATTTCCGAATTCCAAACACATTTTTGACGATCAAAAAGAGATACGACGTAAACTGGATAACTATGTGATTGTGGATAGGGAAAAGAATAAACTGGAAAACTATGAATATGTTGATTCTAAGGATGAGATTATGATTCAGATTTCAGATGTAATATCTGGAATTTGGGGCATGTTGTATTCATTTCTGAATGGGCATGATAATAATGGAATACGAAAAATGGTGAGTGAATTAAATAAGGAACAGTTAGATAGCTTGTGGATGATGTGGAAATTGATGCGTGATGCGGAACAAGAGAATAAAGGTTTTATCTTTTCGTTTGCTTCAATTCAGTGTAGAGAAAAGTTACAGTTGTTGGGATGGTTGACGTGTGAACGAAAAATACAAAAGGAAAAAGAATATGGAAATAAAACCAATTAAAAAACAATTTGATATTGAGATACTATTGGAATTTATGTATCTGTTTATTCTGGCATTGTATCTAATTCGCCAGTTTTTTGATACAACCATGTTCAGTATTCCCTGGCCTTGGTACTATGAAAAATTGATCAGAGTTCTGGCTTTTTGCGTTGTCTTCTTGAAAACAGGGTATGGAGAACGTTGTAAAGATTGTCAGTGGTTCCTTTGTGTACTTACGGGAGTTGTATTCGCATTTTCCTGGATATCCACAGGATATGAGTTCTTGCTTGATATAGGAATATTAGTTATCGGAGCAAAAGATATTCCATATAAGAAAATTCTTAAGGTTTATATCTGGTGTGGAAGTGTAATATTGACAGTTGCAATACTGGGAGCACTTACCGGCTGCATTGAGGATTTGTTATATGAGGAATCGCCTGGGAAATACCGGCATGCGTTTGGAATTATTTATCCCACTGATTTTGCAGCACACATTGTATACTTGCTTTTGGCAGTTTGGGTTACTTATGAGCAGATCCCGACATGGGGCATGGCGCTAGCAGGAAGTGTGTTGACTGCTTTTCTTTATCGATATACTTATGCGAAATGTTCTACAATTGTGATGGCAATAGCAATTGTGGGATTAGTGTATGAATTTTTGGAAAGTAAAATGCGAAAAAGCAAGACTGCAGACTGCATAAGGAAAGCGTTAAATTGGTGCTTCGTGAGTGCTTTTTCGATTTTGGCGGCTGTGACATGCTGGGGGATGATTTGCTATAATGAGCAAAGTTCGACTCTTGAAAGAATCAATCGTGTATTAACAGGAAGGTTGGAATTGGCAAATCGAGCTTTCAATTCGTATGGAATTAAAATATTCGGAACGCCGTTTGATATGATTGGAGCAGGTGGAATTACTGTCTTTCGCCAGGGATATAATTTTGTGGATATCTCTTATTGTATGATTTTGCTTCGTTATGGATTGCTGTTGTTACTTGCGGTTATTGTTCTTCATACTGGAATTGCTATTAAGGCTCAAAAAGCGAAAAATGAAAAACTGTTAATTGCACTTGCACTTGTTGCATTGCACAGTGCGATTGAACATCATCTGACAGAGCTTGGATATAATATATTTTTGCTGTTAGCGTTTTCCTGTGTTGATGCGCCTGCTATGGTAAACGTTACAGAGCATCAACTAAAAGAAAAAAGAATCTGCGAAGGATATTATAGTGGACTGTTCTTATTGGGGACCTTTGTGTTCCCGTATGTAATATCGTATGGAAGAACTGTGGTTTCTATATTGGGTTTATATGAAAATTGGCGGCATAAATATTTTATAATTGCTGCGCTAATTGGAATCATAGGTGTGTTACTTGTAATCCAAACAATAAAATGCAGTATACTGACATGGGGACAAAAACAGAAATTGTCATTGAGAATAAAAAATCTTCTAGTGCTGGAAGTGATACTGTTGGCTGCGAGCATAAGTTCTGGGATGTATCTGGTCTCCAGATGCAAGAATAGAATTATGCACAGACTTGATGCTGGAATACGATTGATTACAGAATTAAAAAACACAGAATCTTTCCAAGGGGAAATTTACGTGGATGATTACCCTGAGATTTACATTCAAGAATCAGAAAACGTGAGCAGACGTATTTTACCTGGAGAAAGTGCATGGAATGAGGATAACGTAGTATTAATCACGCGCAGGGAACAGGAACTGCAGCATCTGATTCGGGAGGGCTATCAGTTTGCGGAGTTATCTGATACGGAAAGCGTTTATACTAACAGCGAAGAAGCTATACAGTTACTTAGGCAAAACGGTGCAGCGGTGAATGATTGCTACAGTGTAAAAACATCAGTTGACTTGCAGAATATAGCAAATGCAAATGGATTGCAGTATGAGCAAAATGAAGGTGTATTGATAGAAGGAGCCTCTCATTCTTTGCTCCATGGACCATGGATTACGCTGCATCAGGGAAGACTCAGAGTGACTTATCGGTTGCGTCTGCTAAGCAGTTCTATAGAACAAGGACCGGTAGCGACGGTTAGAATTTCGGCAAATTCAGGAAAAACTATATACAAAGAAGAAACGATTGATCGTTCTCTTTTTGATGAAAATGGAATTTGTGACTATAGTATCGAACAAGGTATTGGAGATGCGGAAGGATACGAATTTCTGCTGTTTGCGGAGAACGATACAACACTTTGGCTAGAGGACATTCTTTATGGAAAAGTGCCAGCGCAGTCGAATTGATGAGAAAAGCCTGTGTGCAGATTATTCCCTGGTCTGTATGCAGGCTACGGTTTTAGTTGCACAATGAAACAAAGAAGAATTGTGAGTGGTTAAAGAAAAGATAAGTAAATGGAGCATAACATGAAAATTGCAATGTTTGGCCAAAAAAGACTGAGTCGTGAAGGCGGAATAGAAGTTGTTGTAAAAGAACTCTGTATTAGGATGGCACAGAGGGGACATCAAGTCACCTGCTATAACAGGTCGGGACATCATACCAATGCTGCAGCGAATGGCATGGGACTTGAATATAAGGGAGTCTGCCAGAAATCCGTACCGACCATTGAAAGAAAAGGATTAGCGGCCGTGAGTTCTTCTGCTTTTGCTGCGCTCTACAGTGCATTTGGAAAATACGATGTAGTACATATCCATGCGGAAGGACCAGCTTTTTTTGCGTGGCTGCCAAAGTTGTTTGGGAAAAGAGTCATAGTTACGGTTCATGGGGAGTGTGAAATAATATGGACAACCAGAGAAAAGCCTGATTTCATGCGGGTTTGCGCGGCTTGACCTTTTCACCTCAACTTGTTTCTGCTTGTCATGGTGCGTTACGGCCAGCGTGCTTTCAGGGGTTAATGGCTTCTGGTTGCGCTCTATACTTAACCCACTACAGCGAAAGCTGATAGAGCAGAAAACAAAATAAGGAGGTACGAGGACAAGCCTGCGTATAGATTGTTACCACAATCTGTATACAGGCTTGTTGTTGTGCTTTGAAGTAAGTAAGGTGACTAGAGAAAGAACGAGCACGATAAACTAGGACAAGAATAGAAAGTATGGAATGACGGTTGGAGAGAAGTAATGGAAGAAAAAATCAGACTTGCGGTTTTTGGACAGAAACGTCTTTCTCGTGAAGGTGGAATAGAGATTGTTGTAAAAGAATTATGCACCCGAATGGCACAGAAGGGCTGTGATGTAACTTGCTACAATAGAGCAGGCCATCATGTGAGTGGTGCAGAGTATGACAAAACAATTGAATATGATGGTATCCGTCAAAAGGTTGTTCCGACTATTGAGAAGAAGGGATTTGCGGCGGTAAGCTCTTCCTTTTTCGCAACACTTTATAGTGCATTTGGAAGATACGATGTGGTGCATATCCATGCCGAAGGTCCGGCCTTTTTCTGCTGGATACCAAAACTTTTTGGCAAGCGTGTGATCAGCACTATTCACGGTTTGGACTGGGCTCGCGAGAAGTGGCGCGGAAGTGTTGCATCCAAGTTCATTCGTGGCGGTGAAAAAAACGCCGTGAAATATGCGGATGAAATCATCGTTCTAAGCAAAGGCGTTCAGAAGTACTTCATGGATACGTACGGGAGGGAGACGCATTTTATCCCTAATGGTGTCAATCGGCCAGAAGTTCGGGAAGCAAAGTTGATTACGGATAATTTTGGACTAGAAAAAGATTCCTACATATTGTTCCTCGGTCGTCTGGTACCGGAAAAGGGCATTCGATATCTGGTTGAGGCCTTCAAAAATGTCAAGACGGATAAAAAGCTGGTCATCGCAGGCGGTGCCAGTGATACGGATTCCTTTATGGAGGAATTGAAAGAACTGGCGAAGGGTGATGATCGGATTCTCTTTACCGGGTTTGTACAGGGAGCAATGCTGGATGAACTGTACAGTAACGCTTACATCTACACGCTGCCGTCAGATCTGGAAGGAATGCCATTAAGTCTTCTGGAGGCAATGAGCTATGGCAATTGCTGTCTGGTTTCCGATATTCCAGAGTGCGCAGAGGTTGTGGAAGATAAGGCGTTAATTTTCCAAAAGACGAATGTAGAGGATTTACAAGAAAAATTGCAAGATGCCTGTGACCATCCTGAAATGGTTATGAAGATGAAGAATCAGGCAGCCGACTTTATCTGTGCAAAATACAACTGGGATGAAGTGGTGGATAAGACACTTGCATTGTATGGGGAGAAGAGCCGATGAGAGTATTAATAATAAATAAATTTCTGCACCGAAACGGCGGATCAGAGACGTACATATTTAAATTGGGTGAGGCGATGGAGCAGCACGGACACGAGGTTCAGTACTTCGGAATGGAGCACGAAGGCCGCTGCGTTGGCAACCGGGTCAATGCTTATACGTCCGATATGGATTTCCACGGCGGGAGCAAGCTGTCGAAGCTGACCTACCCAATCAAGACGATTTACAGCAAAGAAGCAAGAGTGCAGCTGAGAAAAGTTCTGGACGACTTCAAGCCGGATGTCTGTCACCTGAACAACTTTAACTACCAGCTGACACCTTCCATCATTCTGGAAATCGTGAAGTGGCGTAAGGAGACCGGGAAGGATTGTAAGATCATCTTCACGGCGCATGACTACCAGCTTGTCTGTCCGAACCACATGCTGAACAATCCGAACACCCACCAGAACTGTGAGAAGTGCCTCGGCGGCCATTTCGTGAACTGCATGAAAGGCAAGTGCATCCACGGTTCCACGGCGAAGTCGGTCATCGGTATGATGGAGGCTGAGTTCTGGAAGTGGAAGGGAACCTATAAGTACATTGACACTATGATCTGCTGCTCTGAGTTTATGAAGAGAAAAATGGACAGCAATCCGCTGTTTGCTACCAAAACAGTAGCAATGCACAACTTCATCGACAAGGTGGAGTGGAAAGAGACTCCGAAGAAGGATTATGTCCTCTACTTTGGCCGCTTCTCGGAAGAAAAGGGCATCGGCACGCTCATCAAGGTCTGCAAGGAGCTGCCGAATGTGCAGTTTATCTTCGCTGGTACCGGTCCGCTGGAAGAGAGTATCAAGGGTGTAAGCAACATCAAGAACGTTGGATTCCAGAAAGGTGAAGCACTGGAAAAGCTGATCCGTGAGGCACGGTTCTCCATCTACCCGTCTGAGTGGTATGAGAACTGCCCGTTCTCCGTGATGGAATCCCAGATGTATGGCACACCGGTGCTGGGTGCTGATATTGGCGGCATCCCGGAACTGATCCAAGTCGGTAAGACCGGTGAGCTGTTTGAGAGCGGTAGTTCGGAAGAACTGAAGAGCAAGATTCAGAAGCTCTGGGGCAATAAGGAGCTGTGCGAGGAGTATAGCAAGAACTGCAAGGGCATCAGCTTCGATACCATCGATGAGTATTACGAGAAAATTATGAGAGTTTATCAGTGAGAGATTAACTGCTGATAACACATGAAGAGGAACAAATATGACGATTACAGTATTAACCCCCACATTTAATCGGGGGGGCACTGAATAGCTTATATGAATCATTACAGAAGCAAACTGTAAAAGATTTTGAGTGGCTTCTGGTTGATGATGGAAGTACAGATAATACAAAAAGCACCGTTGAGAAAATGAAACAAACAGCAGAATTTCCGATACGGTACATATATAAAGAAAACGGTGGCAAGCACACAGCACTTAATGTCGGTGTGCAGCAGATAATTTCAGAACTCACATTTATTGTTGATTCAGATGATGCTCTTGTGCCAAATGCAATTGAGACGGTCCTTGAATACCATAGAAAATATGGAATGCAGGATAGGCTGTGTGGATATTCTTTCCTTAGACAATATCCGGATGGAAAAATCAATGGAAAGCTATTTGTTCCGGATGAAAAGGTAGGAACTTATATTGAGTGCCGAATCAATGCAAATGATACACAGGCGGACAAGGCAGAGGTTTTCTACACGAGATGCTTAAAAGAGTTTCCGTTTCCAGAGTACAAAAATGAAAAGTTTCTGGGAGAAGACCTTGTGTGGATTCGGATGGCATTGAAGTATCAGATGGTACATATTAACAAAGCAATTTATGTGGGAAATTATTTAGATGACGGTCTGACAAAGAACAGGCGAAAGAACAATATCAAGTCTCCATACAGTTGTATGGAGCGAGCAAAAGAGTTCATGAGACCGGAGCTTAATTTGAAATATCGGCTGAAGGGCGCAATGCAATATCTTGTTTATGGAAGATTTGCAGGGGAAGAACATCTGATTGCAAAGGCTCCCAATAAAGGGCTGGCATTATGTGCAGTATTGCCAAGTATGATCCTTTACCAGAGATGGTCAAAGAACATTTGACAGCATGAGATGATAACAGGTCATGTCGTTTTCTTTTGAGAAAGAGGAACGATATGGCAATTTATATGTTATTTGATAATCCGGCAGATAAGCGGAATATGACATTTCTGGGTGAATATGAAACAGCATCAATTCAGCAAGTATATCCTGAGCATAAATGCAATTCCACCAAAGAAATGATGCAAGCCTGTAAAGAAATAATTAAACAGTCGGCAGATGGTGATACGATCATCTGCTGGTACGACTTTATGGCGGTCTTATGCTGGTGGCTGTGCAAGGTGCAATTCAAAAAACGCAAAATTATCGCTGTGAATATCCTGCTTAAGGATAAGAACACCGCCAAAAACAAGATGGCAAAAATGTTGTATAAGCCAATGTTGAAGTCAAAAGATGTCCAGGCAACAGTGACTTCCCGGAAATACGGTGAGCATCTGAATGAAATGCTTGGAATCCAGAAAAAGTATGATTTACTGCATGATATTTACCATGGTGGATATAGCATTGATTATAAAGGCAATGTGATTCCGAACACAGTGTTTTGCGGTGGATGGAATGGACGCGACTGGGATTTTCTGATTGAGATTGCAAAAGCAATGCCAGAGGTTACTTTCAACTGCGTTATGCCAAAGAACAAATGGGAGCAGCACAAGGATAGTTTCAGCGACAACATGGTTGTAAAATCAGACATTCCTGAAAAGGAGTTCCTTGAATTTATGTGCCAGTCACAGTTGGTTGTGATGCCATTGGATACAAAGGCTCCGGCCGGGCTGATTGCTTTTTATCAAGCTACTGCAAACGGCAAGATGTCGATTACATCAGATACGGTAACTACACAGGAGTATTTTGCAGACGGTAGAGGAGCTTTGTGTGGAGGAAATGTGGATGACTGGAAGAGCAAAATTCAGTTTTATCTGCAACATTCTGCTGATGCCGATGCTTGTGCGGTGAAATTTAAGAATTATCTTGAGAGTGAGTGCTCAGAAGAAAAGTATGCAAAAACACTATGGAGGATGCTTGCGGAATGAAAGAGAGATATGAGGGAATCGATGGATTAAAAGCATATGCCATTATCGGCATTGCTTTGATGCACATTCTCTCGAATGGAAACTATGAACTGGGAGGCTTTGTGTTTGGGAGACTTATTCCGAATTTCACAAACCTCGTGTTCCTTTTTATGATGGTCAGCGGTTTTGGTATGTGCTGTGGCTACTACCAGAAATTCAAGGATAAACAAATCAGCGTAGGAGATTTCTACGCAAAACGATATAGCAAAATCTGGCCATATTTTGCCTTGCTGTGTGCATTGGATTTTGCGATGTCTCCAAGCAAAAATGCGCTATATGAGGTCTTTGCAAATTTGACTCTGTGTCAGGGCCTTTTGCCGAATATGAATATTTCGGTTATTGGTGTGAGTTGGACATTAGCGGTGATTTTTGTTTTTTATCTACTATTCCCGTTTTTTTGCTTCCTTTTGGAAAACAAAAAAAGGGCGTGGATCTCACTTGGGTGTGCACTGATTTACAACTTTGTATGTGTCAGCTATTTCTTTGATGAGACTCATATTGCAGATAGAGCTTTGGTCAATTTTAGCGCACGAACAAATATTTTGTATTGCGCTGTTTACTTTGTCGCCGGCGGCTTGATATTTCTTTATAGGAAAGAGCTTGCTGAATTCGCACAGAAACACAAGGTAATTGCCGGTGCGATTCTGCTGGTCGCCACAATTGCTTATTTTGTGTTAGGTGGTTCCACGCTTACAATGTTGATCTTCTGCGTGGCAGCACTAGTCTATACCCTTGGTTGCAAAGTAGGGGGGGGACTGGTCAATCCAGTCGCCAAATTCCTCGGTGGAATCTGCTTCGAGATTTACCTGTGCCACATGGTAATTTATCGTATGCTTGAAAAATTGCACCTTGTTCATTTGTTTGGTAATGGCTTACTTGCATATATCTTCACAGCGGTTGCGGTCATCTGTGGATCGGCTGTGTTCTCGGTATGTGCGAAGTGGTTTTTGAATAAAATTGAAACTTTGATTGTTAATAGGAGAGTTAATCATGTCTGAAGAAAAGAAATTGAATGGTACGGTTATCGTCACTTACCGCTGCAACGCTCGTTGCTCCATGTGTAACCGTTATAAGGCACCTTCCAAGCCGGAAGAAGAAATCAGCATTGAGACCATCAAGAAGCTGCCGAAGATGTACTTCACGAATATCACGGGCGGCGAACCTTTTATCCGTACCGACCTGAAAGATATCGTGCGTGAACTGTACAAGAAGTCTGACCGTATCGTTATTTCGACGAACGGTTTCTTCACAGACCGCATTGTGGATCTGTGCAAGGAATTCCCGCAGATCGGTATCCGTATTTCCATCGAGGGTCTGGAGCAGACCAACAACGAGATCCGTGGTCTGCAGAACGGCTACCAGCGTGGCTACGGTACGCTGAAGAAGCTGCGTGAGATGGGCATGAAGGACGTTGGCTTCGGTATGACCGTCCAGGACAAGAATGCTCCGGATCTCGTACCTCTGTACAAGATTTCCGATGAGATGGGCATGGAGTTTGCGACTGCATCTCTGCACAATAGCTTCTATTTTGTTGAGGCAAAGAATATCATTCATGACCGTCCGATGGTTGCTAAGAACTTCGAGAATCTGGTCAACGAACTGCTCCGCAGTAACAGTCCGAAGAAATGGTTCCGTGCTTACTTCAACCACGGCCTGATCAACTACATTTATGGCCAGAAGCGTCTACTGCCTTGCGATATGAGTTTTGATACATTCTTTATCGACCCGTATGGTGATGTCATGCCTTGTAATGGCACCAAGGATAAAGAGGTCATGGGCAACCTGAATAACCAAACTTGGGATGAGCTGTGGAACAGCCCGGAAGCAGAGAAGGTTCGTGCAAAGGTTCGCTGCTGCGACCGTGACTGCTGGATGATTGGTTCTGTTTCCCCGGCTATGCACAAGTATATCTGGAAGCCTGCTACCTGGGTGCTGGTACATAAGTTCAAGGCACTGTTCACCAAGCATCCGTACTCCATGTATGAGTTGAAGGTCTGCCGCGACTACCGTGATGGTAAAGTCACCAAAGAGGAACTCGACAAGTGCAGCACCTGCGATATGAACTGTGTGATCAACAATGGTCTGAGTGAAGCGTCCAAAGAGCAGCTGAAGCATAAGACCGGCGAGGAAATCGTGGATGCGGATATCGCACAGCAGATGGAGAATAAGTAATGATAAAAACCATTGCAAAAACATTGGTAGGCATAGTTCGAGCTAAGCTTTTTCAGATAAGAACAGGAAAAAAAGTTTATATTGGAAAGCATTGTGCTTTGAAGGGAAAACAAAATATTGCTTTAGAGGATTCTGTAACTATACGTCCCTATGTCCAAATTTGGTCGGAGGGGGGTACAGTAAGAATCGGGCAAGGCTCTGAGATTGGGGAGCGTTGCCGGATTTCTATTGCGAATTCCTTGAATATGGGTAAAAAGGTGTTACTGTCACCTAATGTTTATATAACGGACTGCGACCATGAGTACCGCAATCTTGAAGTTCCAGTGATTGATCAGGGAATTGTTCAAAAAGGACAGGCGGTGTCAATTGGTGATGGTTCTTATATCGGTATCAATACGGTGATTGTAGGTAATGTAAAAATTGGGAAGCATTGTGTGATTGGAGCGAACTCGGTTGTCACTAAAGATGTTCCGGATTTCTGTGTGGCAGTGGGAACACCGGCAAGGGTGATAAAGAACATGAAAAACTGATGTAATGAGGACGATTTAATGGACGAAGGATTAGTAAGCGTTGTGCTGCCGATATATAACGTAGAAAAATACCTCGATAGATGCATTGAGAGCGTTGTAGGTCAGACGTACAGGAATCTGGAAATTATCCTTGTGGATGATGGATCTCCAGATGGATGCCCTGAAAAATGTGAAGATTGGGCAAAAAGAGACAAAAGAATAAAGGTTATACATAAGGAAAATGCAGGACTTGGCTATGCACGGAACACCGGTATAGAAAATGCTTCTGGAGAGTATATTTGCTTTTTCGATAGTGATGATTACATTGCCGCGGATACTATAGAAAAAACATATAGAGCTGCAAAAGAAAATTATGCCGATATTGTGATATTCGGTTTCTCAACAGTCGATAAATATGGAAAAGTCGGAAACACCATTGTTCCAGAAACTGAATCTCTGAAGTATGTTGGCGAAGAAGTACAGAAATTGTTCCTCCCAGATTTGATTAGCTGGAATCCAGACAACGGTAGAACAACAAATTTACGAATGAGTGCATGGACAGCTCTATATTCAATGAAACTAATTCGGGAGAGCGGATGGAAGTTTGTTTCGGAGAGAGATATCATCTCTGAAGATGTTTATTCATTACTTGATCTTTATCACAGTGTTAAAACTGCGGTAGTTGTTCCAGAAGCATTCTATTTCTATTGCGAAAACGAAACGTCATTGACACACTCGTACAAAAAAGATCGATATAAGCGGATAAAACAATTTTATCGGGCATGTATAGATAAATGTGATCGGCTTGGATATGACAATGAAATAAAAAGAAGAATTGCATATCCATTTACGGCAAATTCGATTGCGGCAATGAAGATGATTGTAACATCTGATTTATCCATAGAAGAAAAGAAAAAGATGATACATACAATAGTGTATGATGAAACAATGCAGCACGTTATTCATCAGATGAACTTAAAGACAGAATCGTTCGCGCGGAAAATTCTCTTCTTTGCAATAAAGAATAGAATGGACAAGCTGTGCTTTTGGTTAATAAAGAGCAAGGCATAAGGATAAAGATAATGATTAAAGAATTGCTAAAAAAGCTAGTGCTTGGGAAAAGGTATTCGTCAGAGACATATGTAAATTACCTTCGTGGCATTGGTGTGAAGGTTGGAGAAGACTGTGTTATATATGTACCTTCGAAGACATTGATTGACGAACAGTATCCATGGATGATAACAATCGGGAACCATGTGCGCATCACTGAAGGGGTGAAAGTATTAACACATGATTATTCATGGATGGTGCTCAAAAATGTTAATGGCCCTATATTGGGAGCAAGTGGAAAAGTTAATATCGGAAATAATGTGTTTATCGGAATGAACACGGTAATATGTCGAAATGTTAATATTGAAGATAATGTGATTATAGGCGCAGGTAGTATCGTGACACGGGATTGTGAGTCAAATGGAGTCTACGCGGGTGTACCTGCAAAGAAAATAATGAATTTGTCTGAGTATTTAGATAAGAGAAGTAAATCTCAAGTACAAGAGGCTGTTAATCTTGCGAGAGAATATTATAAAAGATATGGAAAAAAGCCAAATAAAGAAGTGTTCAGCGAGTATTTCATGATATTTGAAGAAAAAAATAGTGCGACTAAAAATTTTAAAAAGAAAATTCAATTAGGCGGTAGTGAGAAAACAACAATCGAATTTTTAGAAAACAACAAGCCTTTTTTTAAGGACTATGAAGACTTTATGAAATACTGCTTTGAAGAATGAAGGATAACAACATGAAAATATGTGTTTTGTCAATGCAACGAGTTCCAAATTTTGGGTCGGTGTTGCAAAGCTACGCTTTAAAAAAAATACTTAACAACATGGGACATGATGTTGAGTTCCTGGATATTCAATATAATAAGGCGGATGACGACCTAATACGAAATTTTAGAAGCGATTTTTCTGCCGAGTGTCAAAAGGGAGGATTTTGGTCAAAGTTAAAAAAAGTAGACCGCTATGCAATTAACAGAATACGAATTAAACGGAAAAGCAATATGCAAGACAAAGTATTTGATGACTTTGTTAATAATATTCTTGGAGTCGCAGATCCTAAAAAAAATTATGATTTGTGTATTATTGGAAGCGATGAGGTTTTTAACTGCACAGCTGATACGGCATGGGGATTTACTTCACAACTATTTGGAAATGTAGAACAAGCAGATTGCGTGGTAACTTATGCGGCATCATGTGGCTCGACAAAGATAGACGATTTACCGAATTCGGTAGTAAACAAAATAAAGGAAGCGTTTTCTAAGATATCGGCCTTTTCAGTTAGAGATGAAAATACCGAAGAGTTTGTTAAGCTGATAACAGGAAAAAAGCCGGAAAGACATCTCGATCCAGTCATTATAGGAGATTTTAGCTCTGAGATAAAAAGTGTGAATATCTCTACTAAGGTGCCAAAACGGTATTGTATAGTGTATTCGTACTACAATAGAATTAACAAACCAGAAGAGATAAAGCAGATTGAGAAATTTTGCAGAAAGCATTCTTTGGAAATCGTTTCAATTGGAGCACCTCAAATGTGGATAAAAAATCACTTGATTTTAACACCTTTTGAGATATTGACTGCATTCAAAAATGCAGAGTTTGTTGTGACAGATACGTTTCACGGCACTATTTTTTCGGCAAAGTATGCAAAGAGATTCGTTACAATATCGAGACCTAGTAACTACAATAAGATGAAATCGTTAATTAGTGATTTGAACATAGAGCAACATTATTCGACTGATTTTTCTTCGTTAGAGAAGGTATATCGGGTTATAGATGATAAAAAACAAATAGAAGATTTGGCAATACAAGGAAGGTATCATACGGTTGAATATTTAAGGCGTGTTTGCGCACAACCGTAGGAGACTTCTACAATAAGATAAGGTGGGAGAAAATGCAAGAATACAGTACTGTATGCAAAAGTGAATTATGTAATGGGTGCATGGCTTGTGTGAATGCATGCAGTAAGAATGCGATTTCCATTATGGATACGCTTAGTGCGTATAATGCAATAATAGATGAAAACAAGTGCATGCATTGTGGGAGATGCAAACAAATATGTCCCCGAAACACGGTGTTGGAATTCAAAAATCCAAAGTTATGGATGCAGGGATGGGCGAAGGAAGAGAGTGTAAGAGAAAATAGCTCTTCTGGCGGTTATGCAACTGCGATTATGAGGGCATTTGTAGAGAAAGATAATTGCTATGTCGTAAGTTGTGTTTTTGAGCAAGGAAAATTTGTTTTTGATGCTGCAAAATCAAAAGAAGAATGTGATCGTTTTACAGGATCAAAGTATATTAAGAGTAATCCTAATAATGCATATAGAATAATAAGAAATCTTTTACGAGAAAATAATAAAGTTTTGTTTTTGGGATTGCCTTGTCAAGTCGCTGGGATCAAAAATTATGTGGGAAAAAATTTAGAAGATAATCTGTATACGATAGATTTAATTTGTCATGGTACACCTTCGCCCAATTTGCTTGAGAGGTATCTAAGAGAAACATATAAAAAAGAATTGCAAGATATAAGTAGTATTGCATTTCGCGAAAAAAATGATTTTGACTTAAGAGAGCAGAGAATAAGACTGACACCAATATCGATACAAGACAGGTACACAATAGCGTTTCTGGATAGTCTCGATTATACAGAAAACTGTTATAGCTGCGATTATGCAAGAACAGATCGTATATCGGATTTGAGCCTAGGAGATTCATGGGCAACTCAATTACCGAACGAGGAAGCCCAAAAGGGGATTTCTTTGGCTCTGTGCCAAACAAAAAAAGGGCAGTATTTGTTGGATATAGCAAATATTGAAAAATTACCAGTTGATCTCGAAGCTTCTGTGCTTGCAAATAAACAGTTGCAGAAGCCATCCATTCCTCCCAAACAAAGAGCAGACTTTTTTAAGCGGTTAAAAAAGTCAATGAAATTTTCAGATGCGGTTTTACTTGCATATCCAACAAAATGTGTAAAGCAGGATATAAAATATATATTGTATCGTCTGAAATTATGGGGGGAATGAGTAATATGTATGCTATCACATATTGTGAAAGGAAACGCGTTCAATGATAATTAACATATATTCAATAATTAGTGTGTTGATATATATTACAACCTTTTTTAGCACAACTTATTTTAACTATAATATACTTCGTTATGTGTTGATAGCTATTATTGCTATTTTGTTGGCGGCAAAGATGCCTGTTGGGACTATTCTGCGTAATCTAAAATTAAATATTTTGGTGATGCTATTCTTATGCGCAACACTATGGAGTTCCTTTTCATCGAATTATGGTGTGGACCGAAATCTTAAATTGGCAAGTATTGTGTTTTGCGTGGCTTTTCTTGAATTTGTCCTATTTTTAGAAATTATTACAGATAAGAATTTGATGCTTCTGTGTTTGAAAAGTTGGTATAAATGTGCTGTGATAATTTCAATGATTACCGACATACTTGTGATGACGCAAGGCTCTGTAAATGGTAATTATCTTGTTGGAACAAAATTTGCAGTCGTTTATCAGCATTTGTTTTTATTGGCATTGTTCATGATTGTAAATGCAGGTGCATTGCAAAAATCAAACAGTCTAAAAAACTATAGAGTGCGACTTTCATTCTGCATTCTTTTAATATTTACTGGCTTTTTGTCGATACATATTGACTGCATGACAGGCGTGATTGGTGTGGTTTTGTTTTTCCTATTTGGTCTTCTGGTTAAGCAAAAGACTGTGGTAATGACGCACGGATTCGTTTTTTTAGGAGTGGTGTTGGTTAGCTTTGCGTTTATGTGGGGTGTACCATTTATTATGGGAAATAAAAATATAGCATCCTTTATTACAAATAATCTAAACAGAAGCCTCACACTTACTGGACGTACAGTGATTTTTGAACAAATTCCCCGGATAATGGACGGCAAATGGGTGCTAGGATTTGGCTATGGAAGTAGTTATGAAATTTGTTTTAAATATATAGGCTTTGCAGATACTCAAAATGCTTTGATGGAGTGGATTATGCAAGTTGGTATATTAGGTACCGGACTGTTCTGCTCAATTATATATTATTGCATTTCTAAGGTTCATAAGACTTTTACGTCATATACAGAATGGGTGTGGTTTTTGGCATTTGCATACACATATGTTGTGTTGGGAATGATAGAAATAACGTATGGCATGCAATTTATGGGGGCATTACTTGTTCTTTATTTTATGAGTACGACTGTGGATAAATAAACGATATAAATGAAAAATTAGACCGTCGCAATTGATTGTTGCGATGTAAGGTATATATGTATAAAAATATGGAGGGCTACTTTGGAAGATAATAAAGTGAAAAATTCAGCATTATCCAATTTAGCATGGCGTTTTGCAGAGAGATGTGGTGCTCAAGGAGTTGCTTTTATTGTATCAATTGTACTTGCAAGAATTCTATCCCCAGATGCGTATGGAACAATTGCGTTGATAACTGTCTTTACAAATATTTTAAATGTTTTTATTGACAGCGGATTAGGAAATGCACTAATTCAAAAAAAATCCGCTGATGACTTGGACTTTTCGACTGTTTTTTTCTTTAATATTTTAATGTGTTGTGTTTTATATATGGGCCTGTTTTTGACAGCACCAGTAATTGCACAGTTTTATAATGATGATTCTTTGACACCAGTAATTCGAGTTTTAGGTATTACGCTTATTATTTCTGGTGTTAAAAATGTTCAACAAGCATATGTTTCGAGAACACTTCAATTTAAAAAATTCTTTTTTGCAACACTTGGAGGAACTATTGGCGCGGCAATTCTTGGCATTGTTGTTGCATTAAACGGTGGTGGAGTATGGGCATTAGTGGTTCAGCAAATATTTAATGCCGCTGTCGATACAATTATTCTTTGGTTTACCGTTTCGTGGAAGCCAAGGCTGATTTTCTCATTAGAGCGTCTAAGGGGTCTGTTTTCATATGGGTGGAAACTACTTGTATCCTCGCTTTTAGATACAATTTATAATAATTTAGAGCAGCTAATCATTGGAAAGGTGTACTCAAATGCGGATTTGGCATACTACAATAGGGGTCGCCAATTTCCTAATTTTATGATTGCAAATATTAACAATTCAATAGATAGTGTACTCTTGCCGGTAATGTCGCGCGCGCAAGATGATAAATCTCATATAAAAGCAATGACGAGAAGATCAATAAAAACGAGTACATATGTTATGGCTCCAATGATGATGGGGCTTGCATTTTGCGCTGAGCCAATTATAAGACTTGTACTTACAGACAAATGGCTTCCATGTGTTCCATTTTTGAGAATTTTTTGCTGTACATTTATGTTCTATCCAATTCATACAGCAAATTTGAATGCAATAAAAGCGATGGGAAGAAGTGATTTGTTTCTTAAACTAGAAATTGAAAAAAAGATTGTTGGAATTATACTTTTATTCTCGACGATGTGGTTTGGCGTTTTAGTGATGGCATATGGATTGCTTATTAATAGCGTGATGTGTCAGATCATTAATTCATGGCCAAATAGAAAATTGTTGAACTATGGCTATTGGGAACAATTAAAAGATATTATGCCAGGCATATTATTAGCGCTTACAATGGGATTATGTGTTAACGGGGTAAACTATCTTGGCTTTTCAGATTTTGTTACATTAGTAATCCAGATTCCTCTTGGAGTGGTTATCTTTGTAGGATTATCTGCAGTGCTTAAACTTGAGTCATTTGAATATCTAAAAGATATAGTTATGTCTTCTAGAAAAAAGTGAGTTGTCAGTAGGAGAAAATACAGAATATGAAAAATATAAAAGTTAGCATCATCTGCATTACATACAATCAGGCAGAATATATAAAAGATGCCATAAACAGTTTCTTGATGCAGAAGACGAAGTTTGATTACGAAATTATCGTTCATGACGATGCATCTACCGATCAAACGATACAAATCATTAAACAATACGAAAGTAAGTACCCAGAAAAGATTCGTGCAATTTATGAAGAAGAAAATCAATATTCAAAAGGCGTGAACATATCAGACGTGCTGTTCAAAATTGCAAAGGGAAAATATCTTGCATTTTGTGAGGGCGACGATTTTTGGACAGATCAATACAAGTTACAAAAACAGTATGACTATATGGAACAACATGATGACTGTATGGCATATGTCCACAATGGTTGGAAAATTGAGAAGGATAAAAGAGTTGTTTATAACTCAAGAGCACTTTCTGTTGAAGCGAAAAAATATGGAATCGAAGATGCCATTTGTGGCTTAGGAATCCAAACTTACACAAATTCTTTTTTTATGAGAGCAAAAGTATTTGAGAACCGCCCTAATTTTTTGCAATATGCACCAACAAGGGATTATGTAATGCTAGTTGAGTGCGCAATGCATGGGTACATCTATTATTCACCCGAAAAGATGTCGGCGCAACGGGTTACAGCAAATAGTTCATTGAGTCAAATATGGGGACAAAATCCGGCTTTAAGAAAAGAGTACATTGATAAGCAGATGATTCTGTTGGATAAAATCAATGAAGATACAGCATATAAATATGCGAGAGTTATTGAAAAAGAAAAAACAAATCAGATGTTTTCAAATATTCTTGCAAGAAAAGACAAAAGTGAATTAAAACAAGAACCGTACCGAACACTACTAAGAAATATGTCAGTCAAGAGAAAGCTACAGTATTATTCGCCAGTATTGTTTAGGGCATTGTCGAAAATATCTAGAGTTATCAGGAATGAAAAAAGAAATTTCGAGATGAATGTTCATTATGAGGAGTTTTGATAGAACTGGTCAAGTGCATTGTTCACGCATTAATTGATTGAATAGTGTTCCTTATCAACGGAAACGATTCAAATGCCATTGGGCACAACGATTTATAATGGATAGTTATATATTTTGAAAATCGAATCGCTTGAATGCTTTTCTTGGTATGGCGAAAGGATTTATAGGAAAAAGTATTTAATGATTTATGCAATAAAATGGAGGAATAAACATGAGCAACATACTGGTTACAAGATCATCGATGCCTTCTTTTGAAGAGTACTGTGATGAAATTAAAGATATCTGGGATAGCCATTGGCTGACCAACATGGGAAGCAAACACAAAGAATTACAGAAAGAGCTGGCGGAATATCTGGGGATTTCGCACGTGGCATTATATACAAACGGTCATCTGGCGTTGGAGAATGCAATTGCAGCTTTGAATCTCCCGAAGGGTGGAGAAGTGATTACAACTCCGTTTACCTTTGCATCAACGACACACGCAATTGTAAGAAATGGTTTGGTTCCTGTTTTTTGTGACATTAAAGAAGACGACTATACCATTGACACACAGAAGCTTGAAAAGTTGATTACGGATAATACTGTTGCAATTGTTCCGGTACATGTCTATGGCAATATGTGTGATGTCGAAGAAATCGACCGTATTGCTAAGAAATATGGTTTGAGGGTCATCTACGATGCCGCCCACGCTTTTGCAGTAAAGTATAAAGAAGTATCCTCCGCTTGTTTCGGTGATGCCTCTATGTTTAGTTTTCATGCAACAAAAGTATTTAATACCATTGAGGGTGGCTGCGTGTGCTTCAAGAATGATGCGTGGGTGCAGCTCTTGGATGATATGAAAAACTTTGGTATTCGAGGACCGGAGTCAGTAGATTTTGTCGGTGGAAATGCAAAGATGAACGAATTTCAGGCTGCAATGGGAATCTGCAATTTGAAACATCTGAGCACCGAAATTGAGAAGCGAAAAAAAGTTGTAGAACATTATAGAAGCCGACTGGAGGGAGTGGAAGGTATCAAACTTTCTGCCATCCAAAAGAATGTGGAAAGCAATTATGCCTACTTCCCGGTTGTCTTTGATGGTTATAAGTATACCAGAAATGAAGTGTTTGGAAAACTCGCTGAAGTTGGTATTGGAGCAAGAAAATACTTCTATCCGCTGACGAATAGTTTTGGGTGCTATCGCAATTATCCGACTGCAGGCACGGAAAAGACACCGGTTGCGCAGCACATGGCACTGAGAGTCTTGACGCTTCCTTTGTATGCGGATTTGGCATTGGAAGATGTTGATAGAATCTGTGATGTAATTCTGGGGTAAGAAAGAGGAAAAAATATGAAAACAGCACTTATAACGTCGACAGGATCTGTTGCTGCCGATATTGTTTTGAAAAGTTTGAAGCGCATGGGATTTAGAGTGATCGGGTGTAACATCTACCCAAGAGAGTGGATTGTAGAATCTTGCGAGGTATATGCTTTCTATCAGTCGCCGCCAGTGTCTGAAATCGAGCACTATCTTTCTTTTATAAAAGAACTCTGTGTAAAAGAAAAGATAGAATTTGTTCTGCCGATGATTGACTATGAAATCGATATCTTAAATAGAAATAGGCAATGGTTTGAAGACCAAAAGATAACTTTGTGTATATCTCCTTGGAAATCCTTGAATATTATTAGAGATAAAAAAAAGCTGGCGGATTTTATAGACGAAAAGTGTCCAGAAACGCTCTCGATTCCGACACAAATAATGTCCGAAATAAGCAAATTGGATTGGGATTTTCCGATAGTTTGTAAACCCATTAACGGTCGAAGCAGTCAAGGACTGAAGTATGTTCATAATCTAGTCGAATGGAATCAAATTTGTACGGAAGTGAATCAAGATAATTATATTGTACAGCCGTATATTGCAGGACCGAGAATCGTAGTTGAAGTAGTTCGCCAAGAGAATCCGCATAGGACAGTAGCAATGGTAAGGAGAGAGTTAATATCTACGCCCCATGGATGCTCGTTAACAGTGCTTGTATACCAAGATAAACAGCTTGAAGAAAGTGCATGTAGGTTGGCGGATGAATTAGGTATACTTGGTGATGTTAACTTTGAATATATTCTAGATGATACAGGAAAGTATCATTTTATTGAATGTAATCCTCGATTCTCTGCGGGGTGTGAATTTGCTTGTATGGGTGGATATGATTGTATAGAAAATCACATGAAGTGTTTTATGGGACAGGAGATAGAAGAATATCACTTCAAACATAATATAATTATCGCTCGAAAATATGAAGAATATATTACATCGACAAGCACAGATGTCCCGTACGGAAAAACATGTAGTTGAGTCGAAAATAGTACATAGGGTATATACGCTGGCATGTTGAATATAGTTGAGGATTGTATAAATGGAAACAACTGTGACAAATAGAAAAATTTTAGGGGGGGGGTAAGAAACTCTAGTATCGAACTATTTCGTATTGCCTTGATGCTGATGATTATAGCTCATCATTATGTGGTGAATTCCGGGTTGTTGGATTGTATTAATGAGCAGAGTAGTTTGCAACTTAAAGATTGTTTTCTGCTATTGTTTGGCTGGGGTGGAAAGACTGGAATAAATTGTTTTGTACTGATTACAGGGTATTTTATGTGCACATCCAATATTACGAAAAAGAAGTTTATCAAATTGCTAGGTGAGGTTCTTTTTTACAATGTTGCCATATGGGGAGTTTTCTTGTTTTCTGGGTATGAATCATTTTCAGTAAAAGTATTTTTCTGAATATTACGGTGCGGCAGGTTCTTCCGCAATTATCCGTTTTTTCCTTTTTATATTATCGGAAATATAGTATAATTAACATATCAAAAGATATGAGGGAGGCAGTCAAATGCCAGGTTCACACGGTGCATTATGTATAAATAGTTTTTATCCTGAAACCGAATTAAATATAACGGAGATTCAGGAATATGAAAAACAGATTTTAATACGAATGAAATCGATCTCCAAGGATTGCAGGTGCCCGAAATGTGGCTGTATAACAGATAAATATCATGGAACTTATATTCGTAAAGTACAGGATCTTCCTATTTTAGGGAAGAGGGTTCAACTTGAGATTTGCTCTCATGAATATGAATGTATAAACGATGGCTGTGAAGTAACAACGTTTGCTGAAACATTTGATGGTTTTCTTAATACTTATAGTCGTATGACAGAACGATGTGCTGATTTTATCTGTACACTAGCAATGGAATCTAGCTGCGAAGGTTGCGCGCGTATTTGTAAGGCACTTGGTATTAAAATCAGCGGGGATACTGTTATAAGACTGCTTTTGAGAAAGTATGAAGTTCTTCCCGGACCAGAGGTGGGCGATGAGATCGGCGTGGATGATTTTGCATATAAAAAACGACATACATATGGAACTATTATCGTAAACGAAGAAAATCATGAACCAATTGCGTTGTTAGATGGAAGAAATGGAGATACACTAAGAGATTGGCTTAGAAATAATAAACATATAAAAGTAGTCACTCGTGATCGAGCGAGTGCATATGCAAAAGTAATATCAGAAGAATTACCCGATGCCATGCAGGTAGCAGACCGGTTTCATTTACATCAGAATTTATTAGAGGCAATCAAAAAGGCACTGAATCATGAAATTCCAGCAACAGTAAACATTCCTCATGCTGAACAGTCGGCAGTTATAGAAGAAACATGTAAAAAAAATCGAATCTGATGTGGATAACTCTTCTGTTTTTTCAGAAAAACGGTATAAAATGATCTGCCAAATACAGGAATTTTTAAGTGAAGGTTGTAGCTATCGTGAGATAGCAAAGCGGATGGGAGTAGGGCGAAATACGATTGCAAAATATCGAGAAGGCGATCCGAAAAAATTAAGTATGTGCGGAATCCAGCAGAGTAAATTAGACATATTTTACGACTTCATTATTCAATGTCTGGATTCCAAATGGAGTAAAAGCAAAACAATAAAAGAAATATATGCAAAAGGATATACAGGTTCAAAGAGTAACGCCTTTGAATACTTGTGCAAAATGGAGCAAAAAGAAAACAAGTATTTTGAGGTGCAACCATATATCCGAACAATGACAGAAGGATTAAAATATAGAACAGGTAGTATCGGAAAAGAAAAGGATTATATTACACGTGAAGGGATATTCCGATATATGTGGATGAATACAGAATTAACAGTAGCACACAAAAACTATATTTATGCTCAGTATCCTGCGGTCTGGGAACTTCATTGTTGCATAAAAGAGTTTCGAAATATTTTTAAAAAGCGAAATGTTCCACTACTATGCTTATTCATAGAAAAATATTGCAAAAGCACGATTAAAGCAGTGAAGAGTTTTGCCGAAGGACTAAAAAGAGATATAGTTGCGGTCGAAAATGCCGTAGCCTACGACTATAGTAATGGTTTTGTAGAAGGGACAAACAGTCGGTTAAAAATGATAAAACGAACAATGTATGGACGTTGTAGAAAACAATTATTAGAGGCAAAACTTAGATATGTTGGGAAATCTAAAAACGGGTAATTGCGGAAGAACCCCATACGCCGGACAGGTGATGGATTTCACCCCGGATTATTCAAACGGCGAACAGAAGCTGACAACGGAGTGTATCGAGAACGTGATCATGATGGTGACGTTCTCAGCAATAGTGCTATGGACATTCGAAGAAAAGATAGGAAACGGATGGAAGAAGATCTTGTGGAAAAGCGGGAAGATAACATTTGTCTTTTCTGTAAGCATTGAGATGCTGCAATTATTGCTTCGTTTAGGAACATTTCAGCTATCAGATATCTTCTATGCTTATTTTACTAATGGAAATCCAGTTGCTGTTGAGTTTATAAATTTTGTTGTCGATGGCTTGGTTGCAATGCTTCTGGCTCGTACTTTAAGAAAGAGCAGAGGGAAATGGTTGATTAGATATTGAGAAATCATTAACCTGAATTATTCACAGAAAATCATCAAGTGTCTGATGTTACATTGTGGTAGATGCAAATCACGTACTATTTTTTATAAATAGTTTATTCGATTGGTCTTATGAAATAATTAACGTTTATAAAACAAATCTGTATTTAAAATTGAACAACAGAAATTTGTCTGTATATACTGTATTTGCTGATTTGTTTTATGATCTATGTTACAATTGAGATACGAAAAGCAGAGCTCATTCTGGCATATATATTTTTTATTGAATTTAAAAGACATAGATAATAGTATGTGATTAAAAAGTTTTTGTAATTAAGTTTCGATAATGCTTGTAAGGTTAAAGTTGGGAGAATCAAAGTTATGTACCAGAAACGACAAATGATGGATAACGGGATAATCCTGTTTGTGGATTTAATCGGAGTAGTGATTAGTGTGGGCATGGCATATTGGCTGCGTTATCATTATATTTTAGGAAGTTATAAACACTTGGATCAGACATGGCAGATTTCAATTATGCTGCTGGTTTCAGTGGCGGCTTTCTTCTTAAACAATTCTGGCTATCATTTTTTTCGACGTGGCTATTTCGATGAGTTTGTGGTAGTGCTGAAGGAAAAACTGCTGTTTTCCGTTATATGGATCTTGATTTTGTACCTTTCTCATCGATCTTCCGATTTATCCAGACTGGTATTTACATATTTTATTGGAATCGATGCAGTTTTTACGTATTTGATTCACATTGGGTTAAAGCAGATTTTACTACGTTTTTATCAAAGAAGTAAATACAGCAACAGACTTTTATTGGTTACGGTAAAGGATCGGGTGGATGATGCAATTCAGAATATTGTATCCTATAACGAATGGAGCAGAATCCTGTGTGGGATTGTTCTTCTGGATGAAGAACCTTCTGAAGTAAGTGAGATAGAAGGAATTCCGGTGGTTTCAGACGCGGATGGTTTCATGGATTATGTTATTCACCATGACGTGGATGAGGTATTCCTCATGGATGATGGTCGTCAGCATGAGGCGTTGATAAAGTCCTGGATTCAGGAATTAGAGACAATGGGAATTGTGGTGGATGTTAATATCGATGTATTTGACCTCGACATTCATGGAAAAAAGGATTTGAACCGTGTTGGAAAATATGCAGTGGTGACATTTGCAAGAAATATTTTTTCTGTACGTCAGATGCTTGCAAAGCGATTACTGGATATTGTGGGAAGTCTGGTGGGAATGGTGATTTTAGCATTGGCCACGGTGGTTGTGGCCCCTGCAATCAAGCTGGAGTCACCGGGACCAGTCTTTTTTGGTCAGACGCGAATTGGGAAAAATGGAAGGAAATTCACGTTTTATAAATTTCGTTCAATGTATCAGGATGCGGAACAACGGAAGAAAGAATTGATGGAGAAAAATGAAGTCCAGGGACTGATGTTCAAGATGAAAGACGATCCACGTATTACAAGGGTTGGAAAGTTTATTCGAAAGACAAGTATTGATGAACTGCCTCAGTTCTGGAATGTGCTGCGAGGTGATATGAGTCTGGTAGGCACCAGACCGCCGACAGTCGATGAGTTTGAGAAATACGAGGCAAAGCATAAGTGCCGTCTGAGTATGACGCCTGGACTGACTGGTTTGTGGCAGATCAGTGGACGCAGTGATATCAAGGATTTCGATGAAGTTGTGAAATTGGATATGCAGTATATCGATAACTGGAGTATTCGAAAAGACATTAAGATATTATTGAAAACAGTTCTTGTTGTTTTGACAGGAAAAGGATCCAGATAAGAAGGGAGAATGATATGAATTCAGTGAATAGCAACAACTACATAAATTATGAGGAGGAAATTGATTTAATTGATTTACTATTTTATCTGCTGCGCAGGTGGCGGCCGATCATATTGGCAGCGCTTTTGTTAGCAGTAATTTTAGGCGCATATAAAGTGACGACTGGTGCTCGGGAACAGCAGAATACGGAGCTGGTTCAAGAGGCAAAAGACCGATATGAGGCAGATAAAGCAGCTTACGAGCAGACGAAAGATGGATATGAGCGTGACATCGCAAGTTTATTGAAATCGATGGCAGCTCAGGATATATATCTGGAAAATTCGGTTTTGATGAAGATTGATCCATTTGCAAAAAGTGTAGCAAGAGCAGATATCGCAGTGAATGTGAATACTACATTGACAGAACCGGAAATATTGATTTCAGATCCTGCAGATGCTTATGTGAAAGCATATGCATCTGCCTTAAAGGCTGGAAGAGATATGAAACAGATTGGAGAAGAACTGGGAATAGAAGCAAATTATATTGATGAATTAATTACTGTGGATTCAGATTATGCAAGCAATACGGTGAGCGTGTCTGTATCGGCAATCGATTCTGGAACAGCAGATAGAATTCTGGAACAGTTGCTGAAGCGGATTCCGGAACAGCAGGCAGAAATCAATGAAAAAATGGGTTCGCATGAGATACAGGTGCTGAACAGAACTACGGATGTTGTGATGGATATGGACCTTGCGGATACTCAGAAAGCGGAGAGTGATCGTTATACCAGTTATCAGAAAGCACTTACAGATAAGGAAAAAACATTGAAGGATTTATCAGAGCCGTCTATGCCGGAATCTATTTCTAAAAAAGTGTTAGTGAAGAATGGAATCAAGTATGCATTGATTGGTGCTATTGCAGGTGTTGTTCTTGTATCAGGATGTTTTGTATTATGTTATATAGTTGGAGGAAAACTGCATACAGCGGAGGAACTGGAACGAAGATATGACATGAAGGTTTTGGGCGTGATTCCATCTGCAGATAAAAAACGTCTGGGTTCCGTAGTAGATCAGTTGATTCGAAAATTGTCAGGGGAAGACAGACGAAAGAGCGAGTCTGAACTTGTAATAAGAAGTTCACTGAGCATCCGAAACCGGATAGAGACTGGAAAGACTGTTTTGATTACCGGAACTGTAGAAAAGGAATATCTGGACGGATTACGAAAACAGTTTGAACAGCAGCTTCCGGAATTACACTGGATATCTGGCGAAGATATGACAGAGTGCGTTGAGACCGTGAAAACATTGAAAGAAAAGGCCGATGGCGTACTTTTAGTAGAGGCAAGAGAAAAAACAAAATGTGTGAAACTGGAGGAAGAAGTGAAAACAGTTCGCGAATTTGGCTGTGAAATTTTGGGAAGTATACTTTTATAAAATAAGCAAGTCTTGTATTATTTAAGTGCCAGAACCTAAGAATGAGAAAGGGCAAACAGAACGAGGTATTAAGGAAATGAATTTAAAATTACAGAACCTATTATTCCCAACAGGAGATAAATTTGAAACACAGTGGAATTTGTTTTATCGTGGAGAGAGAATGCGGTATGATGCAGAACATCATATTCTGTGTATACCGAAGTACCGTGTGGCAGATTTTATGTCTTATTTGAATGCGTTTTCTCTGCATAAGTGGGAGAAATATACAAATCTGCAGGCTGTAAAATTGCACCTTTTGATTCAGGGATCATGTTTAGTGCGTCTTGTGGGCTATACATTAGATGTACACAGCCCTGTAAAACAGGTATTATTTGAACAAAACTATTGCTTGAATGAATGTGCGGAAATTGTTTTGGATTATCCGGAAACAGAGGCTGCTTTACTGGCGTTTGAAATAGAAACAGATTCCGATTGTAAGTTGTTTGGCGGTTGGTATGAGGGAGAATTTTTAGAGAACACTCGAAAAAATGTGAATCTTTCGATTGCCACGACAACATTCAAAAAAGAAGAGTTTATTCAATCAAACTTACAATTGCTGCAAAAAGAATTATTGGACAGCGATGATGAGATAAAAGACCATTTGTGGATTCATGTGATTGATAATGGAAGAACTCTAAAACCAGAACAATGGAATTCTGATAAAATTACGGTTCATCCCAATAAAAATGTGGGTGGTGCCGGTGGATTTACGCGCGGCATGATTGAGTCTATGGAGCAGCCGGAAAACATTACTCATGTTTTATTGATGGACGACGACGTAATAATTTTACCGGAAAGCATACGGAGAATGTATTATTTGCTCCGTATGTTAAAACCTGAATTTGATGAATATTTTGTCAGCGGAGCTATGCTTTGCTATGAAGAGATGAATATTCAGCATGAGGATGTTGGATTTGTTCATGCGAATGGTTCTTATGGACCTCAAAAGGATTTATTAGATCATACGTTGCTGAAAGATATATTGGAATGTGATCAGGAATGGTTGGATCGGCAGCATATGTATGCGGGATGGTGGTTCTGCTGTATTCCAATGCAGATGATTCAAAAAAATGGATTGCCGCTTCCATTATTTATTCGTGGAGATGACGTGGAATTTAGCCTACGAAATCAGGCAAAGTTTATTACCATGAATGGCATTTGCATTTGGCATATGGGATTCACCTATAAGTTTAATGCGTACATGGAGCTATATCAGGTGCATAGAAATAGTCTTATTTTACGGGCTACAAGTGGTGTATGCCAAAACGTGGATTTTATGAATCGTATGACTAAGTTATTCCGTGCGCGGATGTTATCATTAGATTACAATGGGGCAGAGTTGATTTTGGATGCAATCGAGGACTTCTTAAAAGGACCGGAATTTATCATGCAGGATCTCGGTGAACAGATTATGCGGGAAAAGAGTAAGAAGAACGAGAAAATGGTTGATTTGCGGGAATTCTCAGATTTAGATATTGATCTGGATGAAGTATATCAGGATCCGCCAAGAAATTTTTTACGTAAATGGTTGTATCGCATTACTTATAATGGGCATCGTTTTTGTTCGGAAAGCCGCTTGAAAGAAGGTCCGGGAATTGTAGCGTATGACTGGTTCTATTCACCAGAGCATAATTTCTGGTTTAAAAAGCTTTTAGCGGTGAATCCGCATTTAAAAACTGGAAGCATGCGAGTATTTAATAAAGAAAAGTATCGAGAATTGCGAGATAGAAGTAAACTCTTATTTGGCAGATATCAGAAAGAACGAGTAACGATAGAACAAAAATATCGTGATAAGAAAGACGAAATGACTTCTATTTCATTTTGGAAAAATTATTTGGCAACGAAATAAAGATAAACGGGGGAAATATAAATGGATAAAATTGCTGTGTTAATACCTTGCTATAACGAGAGTAAAACAGTAGCAAAAGTAGTTACTGACTGGAAACAGGAATTGCCGGAAGCAGTTATTTATGTGTATGATAACAATTCAAGTGATAATACAGCGGAGTTGGCAGAAGCAGCAGGCGCAGTTGTTCGACATGAGTATCAGCAGGGAAAAGGCAATGTAATCCGTCGAATGTTTCGGGAAATTGATGCAGAGTGTTACATTATGATTGATGGGGATGACACTTACCCGGCAGAGTATGGGCGCCAGATGGCGGATCTTGTATTGCAGAAAAAAACAGATATGGTTGTGGGAGATCGTCTGTCTTCTACATATTTTGAAGAAAACAAGCGACCGTTTCACAATTTTGGAAACAGCCTTGTGAGAGGATCCATCAACCGTTTATTCAGAACAAATATTCGTGACATTATGACTGGCTATAGAGCATTCAGTTATCTGTTTGTAAAAAGTTTTCCGGTTTTATCAAAAGGTTTTGAGATAGAAACGGAAATGAGCATTCATGCAGTAGAAAAGAATATGCGTATTGAAAATGTCATTATTGAATATCGTGATCGTCCAGAAGGAAGCGAGTCAAAATTAAATACCTATTCGGATGGATTAAAGGTGCTGAAGACTATTTTTCGGTTATACAAAAACTATAGACCAATGGGATTCTTTGGCGGTATGGCAGCGATTATGACGGTTGTTGCAGTAGGATTATTTATCCCAATTTTAATGAAATATATTCATACAGGATTGGTACCTAATTTCCCAACATTGATTGTTTGCGGTTTTATTGAGATGGCAGCAATTATATCATTCTTTGCTGGTTTGATTTTAGCAACGATTGTAGAAAAAGATCGTCAGCAGTTTGAGTTTAGGTTGAACATGATCGACGCACAGTTTAAACAATTTTTAAAATAATTTGGAGTTATGGTTAATTATGGTAGGAAAAAACATACTTAAGGTGCTAATTAAGATATTTTTGATTACTGTTATATTAGAGATAATAGTATTTAATTTCCGGCATTGGGAATCTATATCTTTTCCGCAACTTAAAAAGCCGCTCGTACGTGTGGAACAGGGAATAGAGCCAATCGGGAAGAATCAATATAAGGTGGTAAATACTGACGAAGCGTATCTGGATTTGGTTGGTGTACGTGGAAACTTTAAAAATTTATATTTTAATTGCCAACCAGAAACCGGAATTATAACAAATGTAACCATTATGGCAGATGATGCAGCGAATAGCGCGGGTTTGAATCTTGGTGACGAAGTGATTGTTTCCACTGTGTCGAGAAGTAATTTTTTGAGATTACACTTAAATGGAGTTTCGAATTATATCCGAATCAAGATTAATGAACAAAATGGTTTTTCTTTTTTTCTGGATGATCCAGAAATTAATATAGTTGTACCAATGTCCATTTCATGGATTCGCATGTGTGTGGTATTTTTATTACTAGTATTAATTAAAACTTTTTCACCAAATTCAGTTGTTTATGCTGAGCGTATGACGATAGATAAAATATGGAAAAAATGTGGATTAATCATTTTTATCGGATTGCATATAGTTTCTATATTGTTCATAAGTCAGTTGATATTACCTAATAAAACAATGCAGGATACAATAGATAATGGTAGTTGGCCAGCATATGGTCAATATAATGAGCTTGCAGATGCGTTGGAAAAAGGTCAGGTCTTTCTTGATCGGAAGCCGCCAAAGTCGTTAGAAAATGCAACCAATCCATATGATGGAGCTATTCGCTGGAATTGTGTGGTAACTGAAGGAAATGAACATTTTGATATAGATTATGCGTATTTTGAGGGACGTTATTATAGTTATTTTGGTCCGGTTCCTGCAATACTTTTCTTTATTCCATATAAACTTATTACGGGGTCTCAATGTCGCACATGGGATGTAGTGACGTTGTGTACGATATTGTTTTGTTTGGCTTCTTTTGGTTTGATTTATGTTATTGGAAAAAGATATTTTAGTAATCTTAGTTATGGAATATATTTATTGATGTCGTCTTTCTATTTTT
This sequence comes from Ventrimonas faecis, assembly GCF_040096075.1. Taxonomy (NCBI): domain Bacteria; kingdom Bacillati; phylum Bacillota; class Clostridia; order Lachnospirales; family Lachnospiraceae; genus Ventrimonas; species Ventrimonas faecis. The sequence continues at coordinate 12,406 of NZ_JBBMFJ010000026.1, read as the reverse complement.
GGGGAGGAGCTGTAGTTTATTTAGTGTATACAGGGAATGTGTATTCTCTTCCTATCATAAGTAGTTTATTGTTTGGAACATTAGGATTGACAATGTGGATCGCGGCTAGAAAAGATGGATATTTACGAAAGCGATATTTATTAATAGGATCTTTTTTGATTGCTTTGATTATAGGAAGCAGACCGCAGCTTGCAATAATATTATTTTTGGCATTTCCAATCTTTGGAAAGGAAATTATAGAAGAACGAGAGTTTTTTTCAAAAAAAGGTGTTATAAACACTTTGCTGGTCATTATCCCATTTCTTATAATTGGTTGTTCGATGATGTGGTATAATTATGCAAGATTTCATTCACCATTTGATTTTGGTGCAAACTATAACTTAACAAGCAACGATATGACTCATCGAGGATTTATATTTGATCGTTTCTTTTTAGGTGTATTTTGTTATTTATTGCAGCCGTTAAATATTTCACCCAAATATCCGTTTATGCACATTGTTAATACTTCGAATGATTATTTAGGATTCACGAATATTGAATTTCTATTCGGAGGTTTTTTTGCAATAAATACACTTGCTTTGTGCTGTTTGTTGGTTTTTAAAATGAAAAAAAAATTGAAAGAACATGGAATTTATGCAATAAGTGTAGCTAGTATGGTTATGGCTATCGTGATTATGCTATTAGATATTCAAATGGCTGGGCTAACGCAACGATATATGAGTGATTTTGGCTGGCTAATCATTTTGAGCGCGATAATTCCGATTTTTATGTTGGAAGAAATTGCTAAAGAGCATAAATTACAGAAAGCGTTTTGGCAGATATTAAGCATGCTGACTGGAGTGTGCGTGTGCTTAAATTTGTGGACACTTTTAATACCAGAACGGTATTTTAGTTTGCTTAGTATCCGTCCGACGTTGTTTTATGTTATAAAATATCTCTTATTTTTTTGAGTAAGGTAAATGAAATTTATGAACCACGAAATTAAAGAAAAATATAAGGAAATTATTCGTTATTTAATTGTTGGTGTATTAACAACAGTTGTAAGTCTTGGTGTTTACTATATGTGTGTATCAACTTTTTTAACACCAAAAAGTGCGGTACAATTACAGCTGGCGAATATTTTTTCATGGGTCGCAGCAGTAACATTCGCATATATTATGAGTCGCTTTTTTGTGTTTCAGAGTAAAAGGAAAAATTGGATACGAGAAGCATTGTCATTTTATTCATCAAGAGTTTTGACATTATTTATGGATATGTCAATTATGTTTGTTATGGTAACGCTATGTGGTTTGAATGATAAACTGGCAAAGTTAGTGGTTCAAGTGGTAGTAACTGTGGTGAACTATATATTTAGCAAATTATTTGTATTTCGGAATTATTAAAGTTTATTGTTCATATAAGAGGAAAAGAAAAATGTCTATTCAAACGAAAAAATCTAAAAGAGATAGTTCGGTTGAAGTTTACCGAATGGTGGGATGTTTGATTGTAGTTGCATTGCATGCATGGACGTGTATTTTTGGTACAGGAATAAGAAATATAAGCGGTGCTTACATTTCAAGTTGTCTGGCAGATGGAGTTGCAATTTTTTGGTTAATTGCCGGTTTTTTCCTGTATAGAAACTTCAGTTATAGAAGGGTTCTAAAAAGGACGCTGAAGACAATTATCGTACCTATGTTTATTGTGAGTTTTCTAAGTTTCTTTTTAATTAACAATTACTTGTTAAATGATGTTTTTTCGGTACAGATTCATAAAAAAGAAGATTTCGCAATTCTCGCTAGGGGGGTATTGGGGTGGAATAATGCAATTAATGGATTGGGTCATTTTTGGTATTTGTATGTATATATTTTAGTGATGATACTTTCACCAGTGATATACGCTTTTATTTCGTATTTGGAAGAAAGTAAACAAAGAGAAATACATTTTTGTATAATATCATTGTTGCTTCTTGTTTGGAATGATTGTTCTAATAATCAGTTCGGCATGTTTGGACATCATGCATTTGCTGCTCTGTTTCCTGCTGCAATAGAAATAGTGTGGGGGCATTTGATATATAAATATAAAGAAAAAATTGTGAAAAAAAGTTATATAGTACTTTCATTAGTGGCTTTTTTATTTGTAAATGGTATTAGAATGTTGATTCAGCTGTCTAGATATAATACCATAGATGATTCAGCATGTAATATTTTATATTGGTACAGTTCTATTGGGGTAATAAGTGCAAGTATGATGGCAATATTTTGCTTTTCGTTAGCATCTAATTATCTTAGAAAATGGGATAGAGCATTATGTAAAGTGGCATCGTATTCATTTGGAATTTACCTTATACATCCGATAGTTATTTCTTTTTTGGAGAAATTCACAATTCTTGATCAGTTAGCAGAGTTGACATTACGTTTATTTCCGCATATTACAGGAAAATTGGCTTACGTTATGAGTGCGACGTTAATTGTAACCATATCAAGCATAATAGTATGTGCTGTAGGCACTTTTGGGAAAAATATGTTGGATAATGGATGTGGATTTTTTATAAGACGTTTCAGAACGAAAATTTAACTGTACGGAAATTAAAAGGTTATATTTCATTTTATAAGAATGGAGAAGACAAAGCACCGAATGTTATAATGAGCTAGACGCTCCATCGAACTGTCATTTTCGATGGAGCGTCTACATACTGCCAGATAGACTATGCAGGGAGTTTATCGTAAATTTCCTTGGTTTGTCTAAAAATGAGTATCATGACTTTATTTGAGAAGCAGAGTGGCTGTTTTTGAAACAAAACCATGATAGGGAAAGAAGATTGCTAAGAAAAATATTTCGTAAAGTAATACAATACAGAGGAAAAGAGGACTTTTTTATTGGAACGTAGCAGTTATTTAAGATTGGCATTGATGTTTGGGGAAAATAAAGCAAGTACATTCAATAAAAACTTGGAAAAAATGATAGCACTTGTTTTGTTTGATAAATACAATACGGGGTTGACAATTACCGATATTATTGCGGATATCAGGGATAAATATGCACTTGATTTTTCGGATTCCGAAATAATTGGGACTATTTATAATAAAAATCAGAATAGGATTATTCAGATCAATGAAACGAGAGATGAAGTGCTTAAGGCATATTCTATAACCCCCGAAGAATATGAAAAAATCAGAAAGAAAACAGATGACTCCTCGATTAGAAAAATCGTGGAACTGTTTTTAAAGGAGCATGAAGAACTTGATATTTCGGAAAAGGCATTTTGTGATTTGCTGGTAAAATATCTTTATGATGTGTTCAATTCCAATGCCGAAACAATACAGGCCCTGATGAATGGCGAACATCTGGGGATGAAAGCGGCAAATTGTGATTATTCTACGGATGAGAAGAAGATTTTAAATGCATTTATTTACTGGGATAATCTGGACAAGAACCGTTGTGTTTATCAGTTGATTTCGTGTTGTTTTGATTATTGTATGATGACAGTACGCAAAGATAAGACTGTTTATCAAACCATTTTTAATCAGAAGAAATTTTATCTTGACACAAATATTGTATTCCGGCTGATAGGATTAAATAATGAAAAACGGAAACTGGTAATTGATGCGTTTATTTTGAAATGCAAGGAAACTGGAGTTGAGATATTATATTCAAATCACACAAGAAGTGAATTAAACGATACCATTCGTTATTATGTTGGTCAGATCAAAGCATTGTTGGCAGATTCAGCGCCGCTTTCGGTTCGTGCGATATCGTGTCTGGATGATAGAATGAGCAACAGTGCTTTTTACGAACAGTATGTGGAATGGACGAAAGATCCTGTTAACAGAACCAGCGATTACAGTTCCTTTGAACGGGATTTACGAATGCGGACATCCAAAATTTTATCCCGATTCAAACAAGTCACATTCGATGATTATTCCGGTCGGAACAAAAAGGAATACGCGGAACAGTTCGAATCGTTAAAGCAGTACAAAATTGAACATAGAAGAAATACCTATGATCCTTCCATAAAGGCGGATATTAATAATTATCTGTACATACAGGAACGGAACAGAGAAAAAAAGGGAGAAAACTTCTTTGCGACAGATCACTATCTGATCACAGCGGATCACGCTTTCTCTGGATGGGAAAGAGAAAAACGACCGGGAGCAATTCCTACCGTTGTTCTGCCGAGTGTATGGTATTCGATTATTCTTCAGTATGCGGGCAGAACAACAGCAGATGATTACTCTGCTTTTACAAGATTTCTGAATTTTAGTTTTTCAGAGAATGAGCCTGCCGATGCAAGAAAAATGGAAATATTGAAGTCGGTTATTGCATTACAGGAACCGGTTGATATGAAAGAAACGATTATTTTTGATATAGCGGAGAAACTGCAGCATGACTATAAAGATTTAAATTCCGAACAAATCGTGGAAATTTCACATCAGTATGTGATCAATCAGATTTTAGCTGAGGAAAATGAAAAAGCAAAACGGGAAACTGCAGCTGCAGTAGAGGCGGAAAAGGATAAGGCAGACGCGCAGGTAAATGCCTTAATGAATGAAAATGCATACCTTGAGCAACAATTAAAAGAAAGCATTGAAAAAACGAAGGCGGAACAAAGGCAGAAATATATCGATTCAGAAACAGATATAAGAACAAAACGCCGACTAAAAATATATGGTGTGGTTACGGGCGGTTTGGTCATAGGATTTCTGGCACTGATATTGATAACAGGGAAATGGGTGTTTTCAGTCAATGAGGTTACAGAGAAAGTGCAAATACGCTATGATTATATTAAGTATCTGTTGGATGTGTTATATGTAGTCGTTTCTGTTGTGATTGTATCATTTTGCTTTAAAGGACTCAATGAGGATAAGATTAGAGCTTCTGTTCGAAAGAAACTGGAGAAAGAATGGAAAGAATAAGTGATGCCTACAGTGTATAGAGGCTGTCATGAGCAGAAAGGAATAAGTGTGAAACTATCATTAAAAAATATTGCAAAAGTGGAGCAGGCTGACATTGAAATCAATGGAATCACGGTAATTGCCGGTGAAAATAATACAGGAAAGAGCACTGTGGGAAGAGCTTTGTTTGCAGTGTTCAATAGCTTTTACGATATTGAAAATCAGGTAAAACAGCAGCGCGCGGATAGTGTTGAAAATTTACTGGATCGGTTATATTTCATTTATAATTCGGGAATAAATGGCATGCAGAGATGGAATACGGCCGATATGGCGTTGGATATCCTTCTGCATCATACGAACGATGTGAAAGACTATTTGCTTTCATACCTGGGTGACATGGATTTTTCAGAACAAACTCTGGAAAAAACGGTTGCATCGATAGAACGTGTGTTGAAAGTGAAGGATTCTGATTTTTACAGTGCGGTCTTGGACAAACGAATTACAGCGGAGTTTGATGACCAGGTGTGTAATCTTTATTCGGAACAGACCGGAGAAATATGCTTGAACATAAAAGGGGAAAAGATAACCGTACATTTAACGCCAGATGCGGAAACAAAAGTTAAGCTATCTGATGAATTATCATTGAATACGGAAGCAATTTATCTGGATGATCCGTTTGTTTTGGACGAACCGAGAGCTGTTTTGGGTATTTTTTCATCCCGTTATTCAGACCATAGAAATCATCTGCGCAGAAAACTTTTTTCTCCTGCTAAAAAGGAAAATCTTGTAGATGAGATTATCGCAAAAGATAAATTGAATGAGATTTATAATAAATTGTCATCCGTTTTTGTGGGGGAAATCGTCAGGGGTAAACGTTCTGAGGTAGGTTATAGGAAACCTGATTCTGATAAAGTTCTCAGTGTTCATAACTTGTCGATGGGATTGAAAACGTTTGTTATTTTAAAACTGCTCCTGGAAAAGGGCGTGATAGAACAGAATGGAGTTGTGATTCTGGATGAGCCGGAGATTCATTTACATCCGGAATGGCAGCTGTTGTTTGCAGAATTGATCGTGCTAATTCAGAGAGAGTTTGAAATTCATGTTTTATTGAATACGCATAGTCCATATTTTTTGAATGCAATTGAAGTTTATTCTGCAAAGTACGGGATTGCGGCTCAATGTAAATACTATCTTTCTTCTTCGGACGGAGTGGCGGCCAGAATAGAAGACGTTACAAACTGTATCGAGAAAATTTACGGCAAATTGGCGAAGCCGTTGCAGACGTTGGAAAACGAGAGAGGTCGCCTGTGATGAATTTAAACGATTATACACTTTTTCGGGATAACAAGACAACATTGAAGGAGACATCGAAGGACGATAGTGATAAAATGAATGTGCAATATCTAACAGAATCCAATTTGAGTGTGGTTGATTTTGACAGAGTGAAAACATGCTATGCGAATCATTATGGATGCTCTGAAGAGGCTGTGGCTTCGGTAGATGCACTGACAGTGTGGAAAAATAAGATTGCGTTTGTTGAATTTAAGAATGGAACAGTGAATAATCGTAAGATCAAAGACAAGCTTCGGGACAGTCTCTTGATTTTTGGAGATATTACCGGAAGTACGGTGCTTACAGCAAGAGAAAATGCTGTGTTTATTGTAGTGTATAATCAGGAAAAGAACCCGCTTCCAAATCAGCAGAAAAAAGAAAAAACACAGGATTCTGTTTCCAGAAATAAAATTGGAGATTATATAGCAGGCAAAGCGAACAAAGAACTGATTTTATTTGATTTGGAACGCTATATGGGATTGTATTTTCGGGAAGTCCATACATATACACAGGAACAGTTCGCGGATTATTTGCGTTTATAAAATAATACTGTCCTGTGGCAGACTGTGGTAGGCGTACATTGCATGCTATTTTTCCGTGAATTGTTTGATTGAAACGATAAAGGGCTAGTAGATAAGATGATATAAATAAAATATTGGTGGAGGAGAACACAAATGAAGAACGTAACACTGGTTGTCATGGCAGCAGGAATTGGCAGCCGTTTTGGCGGCGGCATCAAGCAGCTGGAGCCGGTCGGCCCGAATGGTGAGATCATCATGGATTATTCTATCCATGATGCCTTAGAGGCAGGCTGCAACAAAGTGGTTTTCATTATCCGCAAGGATATCGAAGAGGATTTTAAGGAGATTATTGGAAAGCGGATTGAGAAACTGGTGTCGGTAGAATATGCATACCAGTCAGTAGATGAGCTTCCGGGAGGCCGCAGGAATACCTGGGGCAGAACGAAGCCGTGGGGAACTGGGCAGGCGGTTCTGTGTGTCAGGGATCTGTTGAAGGAACCGTTTATTGTGATCAATGCGGATGACTATTACGGAAAAGAGGCCTTCGTAAAGCTCTATAATTATATGACCACGGAAATGGATACAGAAAATCCGGTTTATGATATCTGCATGGCCGGGTTCATCCTTTCCAATACGTTGAGTGATAATGGCGGTGTGACCCGTGGCGTCTGCTCTGTGGACGCAAATGGCTATTTACAGCGTGTAACAGAGACTTACGAGATTCAGATGAAGGCTGGTGTGCTGACAGCCTGTGATGAGCAGAAACAGCCGGTTTCCGTGAGTGAAGACCAGCATGTATCCATGAACATGTGGGGGCTGCCGCCGAGATTTCTGGAGATGCTGGAGGATGGGTTTGCCGGATTTCTGGATAGCCTTGGGGACGATGCCATGAAGGCAGAGTATCTGCTTCCGAAGATCATTGATAAGCTTCTGGCAGAACAGAAAGCCCGTGTGAAGGTTCTGGAGACCGGAGACCGCTGGTTTGGTGTTACCTATAAAGAGGACAAGCAGGTTGTGGTGGATTCCATTCAGGCGCTGATTCAGCAAGGCGTTTATAAGGAAAAATTATTTTAAGCAGGAGGATATGACAATGTACGATTATCTGGTAGTAGGAGCCGGCCTTTACGGCGCGGTATTTGCGCATGAGGCAAAGAAACATGGAAAGTCTGTTCTGGTGATTGATAAGCGCCCAAATATTGCAGGCAATGTTTATACCGAGGATGTGGAAAAAATCCACGTGCACAAGTATGGCGCACATATTTTCCATACCAATAACCGCAAGGTCTGGGAGTATGTGAACCAGTTTGCAGAGTTCAACCGTTTTACAAACTCTCCGGTAGCAAATTATCATGGGGAGTTATATTCTCTGCCGTTCAATATGTATACCTTCAATAAGATGTGGGGCGTTGTGACGCCGGAAGAGGCTGCTGCGAAGATTGAGGAGCAGAAAAAGGCTGCAGGCATTACCGAGCCGAAGAACCTGGAAGAGCAGGCTATCAGTCTGATTGGTACCGATATTTATGAGAAGCTGGTAAAAGGCTACACGGAGAAGCAGTGGGGCAGACCATGTTCCGAGCTTCCGGCATTTATCATCAAGCGTCTGCCGGTTCGCCTTACCTTTGATAACAACTATTTTAATGCGTTATATCAGGGTATTCCGATGGGGGGCTACACGAAGATGGTTGCCAATATGCTGGAGGGCATTGAGGTGAAGCTTGGTGTGGATTATCTGGCCGAAAAGGAAGCTTACGACAAGCTGGCTGAGAAGGTCATCTATACCGGAGCAATTGACGCATACTTTGATTTTAAGCTTGGCGCATTGGAGTACCGCTCCGTACGCTTTGAGACAGAACTTTTGGACAAGCCGAATTTCCAGGGAAATGCGGCTGTAAACTATACCGACGCAGAGACGCCGTGGACCCGTATCATTGAGCATAAGTGGTTTGAGTTCGGCAAGGATGACGAGGGCAATGAGATTCCGAAGACGGTGATCAGTCGTGAGTACAGCTCCGAGTGGAAGCCGGGAGATGAGCCGTATTATCCGGTCAATGATGAGAAGAACGGAAATCTCTATGCAGAATACAAAAAGCTGGCAGAGCAGGAAAAGAAGATCGTATTCGGCGGTCGCCTGGGTGAGTATAAGTATTATGATATGGATGCAGTGATTGCCTCCGCATTGGATATGTGCGATAAGGAACTGGCCTGATTACAGCTGTTTTTTCAAGGTATATTACATTTTTTTAACATTTATCTTAGTGTAAAGTCATAAAATCTTCACTTTTCAGATAGTTGTAGAGAACTTTGATTTATGGTATGCTTCTATATGTTAAGAAAAGTATATGACGAAAAGTTTCATTGACGATCATGAAAAGGAAAATTACATTGGAGGTAAATTCAATATGAGAAAGAAAGCACTTGGTATTGCGGCAGTTGCAGCTGCTATGACCTTATCTACCGGTATCACCGCATTTGCAGCAGGCTGGGTAACAGAGAGCACCCCATACGGTGACAAGCAGAAATATGTATACGATAATGGCAACTGGCCGTCTGGCAACTGGTTTACCGATCCGGATACCCAGCTGGTTTATCACCTGGATCCGGATGGCTACCGCATGACAGATACTACGGTAGATGGCTACTGGCTGAATTCCGAGGGAGTGCGTCAGGAAAAGTCCCAGGAAGATATCGATCGTGAGAACAGAGAAGCGGCAAAGAAGGCAAGCAAGCCGAATCCGGGTAAGACCGTTGCAGCAGCAAAGGTTGCAGCATCTGAAGCAAAAGATAAGAATGCGGCAGTCAGCACAACCCGCAGAAGCTACATTTCTGAGTTAAAGGTGATCATCAACAAGATTACGAAGACACTTGCTGCAGCACGTACAGATAACTCTGTGCAGATTCTGACCACTGAGGATAATCTGGAAGTATCCCGTACCTTCCACGACAGCAATTCCGGAGATTTTTATAAATTCAGCATGTGGAACAGTGCGAAAGATAAGGCAAACGCAGTAGATCTTGTTTATGTCTATGATGCAGCTCCGGAGGCAGACCGTAACCTCTATAACACTGCATATGAGCAGAGCGTAGTTGCAGCATTGGGCGACACGGAAGGTAAGGCAGTGACCGATTATGTACAGGGACAGCGCGAACAGGGCGTTACCAATCTGACCCGTGAAGGCAAGACCGACAGCGGCAACAGCTATTCTCTGACCTATAAGAACAATAAGATTCAGATCAGCGTAACCTGCAGCGAGGTAACGGAGGATGATCAGACAGAGGAAGCATCTACTGAAACCGCAGCAAAAGAAGAAGCAGCTCCGGTAGTAACCTCTAAGACTATTACCGTGGGTGCAGCTGCGACAACAGCAGAGGAGAATACAGAGGCAGCAGCTGAGTAGTAATTGAAAAGAATAATTGAAAATGAAAAATCTGGCCGACAGAGTTCATGCTCTGTCGGCCAGATTTTTAGTAAACGCACTATAGTAAGTACATGTTTTTCTGATTCATTTTCTGTAATAATTTACCACGGATTTCTGTTATACTTCTTCTATGAAGAAAGGCGGATATCATGTGTAAAAAATTCACTCCAGATGAACGGAACAAGATGGATCATGAAACCAAGAATGATGTCATCTACCAGATGCAGGACCGGATTGACTGGTTGGAACAGAACTATGAAAACCTCGTAGAGCAGGTCCGGCTAGCAAATCAGCAACGTTTTGGCCGTCATACGGAAAAACTGGATGATATCGCCGGACAGCTTTCTTTTTTTAATGAGGCTGAAGCTAACTACGATGAAAAAGTCAAAGAGCCAACTGTGGAAGAGGTTATTGACTCAACCAGAAAAATGCCGCGAAAGCCTAAGAAAAAAGGTCAGCGCGAAGAAGAGCGTGAAGAAGATCTGAAGGATTTTTCACAGGAAGTAATTCCTCATGATATACTGGAACAGGAACTGAATGAAGCTTTCGGTGAAGGAAACTGGAAAAGTATGCCGGATGAGATTTTCTGGCAGCTTCGTTTCGAACCGGCCAAATGGACTGCGGAAAAACATATCATAAAAGTGTATGTTGGAACAGATGGTGCCCATCAGGATGAATTTCTCCGTGGCGATCATCCGAAACGATGTTCCGGAGAAGTATTGCAACTCCTTCTCTTGAAGCCGCAATCATCAATGCCAAGTATGTAAACAGCAATCCGCTTGACTGCATTTCCAGAGACTTCCAGGCAAACGGCCTGAATCTGTCCAAACAGACGATGTCAAACTGGATGGTGTGGACGGCTGAACGCTATTTATTACCAATCTATATGTGGGTTCACATCACCGGAGAGTTAAGTCCGGTACCGCCGATTATTGTGTATGAATACCAGAAGATGCGGCACAGTGATCATCCGAAAGCGTACTATAAGGACTTTGACGGTGTTCTTATGACAGATGGCCTGGAACAGTATCATAAGCTGGAACGGGATCTGACCGGTGTAAAAAATGCGAACTGCATGGCTCACGCAAGATGTCACTTTGCAAATGCGATTAAGGCGATTGGAAAAAGCAATCCGAAAGCAGTCGAGTCATCTGTTGCGTATAAAGCACTTGTAAGAATCGGCGCTATTTATGATCTGGAAGGAGCTTTGAAGGAGCTGACTCCAGAAGAGCGCTTAAAAGAGCGGCAGGCTTCCATCAAGCCTCTGGTTGAAGAATTCTTTTTCTGGCTCCGAAAGATACAGGCAGACCGCTCGGGCAAATGGCCTGAATGTTTACTACTACATGAAGCATTTGCTGACAGAACTGACGCAGGTTGTTCGTGCCGATGGAAGCATAGATGAAAAAGATTTAGAACCACTCATGCCGTGGTCAAAAGACCTTCCGGCTGAATGTTACAAGCGCCGCAAATAAGCGGCGCTGTATTTGGCGTGGAGCGAAGGATTTGACTTTACTTAGTGAGCGCTGATTGGCATATTCTTAACATCCAAGGAGTGAGTGTATAGTTGTTTCAAGCAATTTAATATCTTCAGGGATAGATTTTTTAATTGTTCGAATAACATCTATTCGTACTTGCGCCTCATTAAGATTCAATTGCTTGGCAAGATAGTGAAATTCATTATGCTTACCTGCACTGAGTGCTTGCTCAATAGAATTTTCAAATTCAAAATCTGTTTGCCAGAGTAGCGCCAATTCATGCTGTGAATTTTTGTTATCTCTTAGAAGCTCAAGCAAATATTGTTCAGGCCGAGTATCCCCTGGTAAATAATTTAATCGTTTTTGAATCCATTCGTTAAAATTATCGTTGATACGTCCTTCGAGCCTATGAAACTTTTTCTGTAAAATAACCTAAGTAAGGTCCTTCTATGATACAATAAATATCATTAGGAGGGCCTTTTACTATGGCAAAAGAAAAGAAACCAGTTCACAGAGTTGAAATGACTGAAGGAAAAAGGAACATCATCCGCCAGCTTCTCGAAGAATACGATATCGAGACCGCAGAAGATATCCAGGATGCACTCAAAGATCTTCTGGGCGGCACCATTAAAGAAATGATGGAGGCTGAAATGGATGACCATCTTGGATATGAGAAATCCCAGCGTTCTGACAATGACGATTATCGTAACGGTTATAAACGCAAGCAGGTAAACAGCCGATATGGCTCTATGGAAATCGAGGTCCCACAGGATCGGAAATCGACCTTTGAA